>PLSV01000197.1:310-4351 GCA_003165235.1 Syntrophobacteraceae bacterium | reverse complement strand
GTCAGGGTTTTAACCCTGACTGCCGAAAAGGCCCTAAAATGACGAGAGCTTTAGCCCCTGTGGTATGCGTACGGAGGGAGCAGGGAGGCTTCAGCCCCCTGACAGAGCGCGAACTTGCGCGGCCTTCAGGCCCGGGCCTTTGGGAGGGAGGCGAGGGTTTTAACCCCCGCATAACCCCATCCCCCCGTTTTTAGAAATCAATCCGCGCGGCGAAGTCGCGCTCAAACCCTCCACCAGAAACCGGTATTCAAATCAACACTATCCGTAACCGGCTGAATGGATTATCTTGTTTCATAGATGAATCCGCCACAGGCAATCCTCGATCTGGTCGAGCATTTTCAACGAAATGCGGCCGATCTCCGTTCCAGTCGCTACAACGAAGCCGATTTGCGCCGCGAGTTCCTCGATCCCTTCTTCGAGGCCCTCGGCTGGGATGTGAACAACCAAAATCGCTACTCGGAAACATATAAAGACGTTGTCCACGAGCCAACCAGAGAAACAGAGCAGGGCACTCCCGATTACTGTTTCCGAGTCGGAGGCACACCGAAATTCTTCGTTGAAGCCAAAAAGCCGTCCGTGCGCCTCAAAGACAACCCCGACCCGGCACTGCAACTCCGCCGTTATGCATGGTCGTCCAAGCTGCCGCTTTCCGTACTCTCTAATTTCGATGAGCTGGCGATCTACGACTGCCGAATCGCCCCAAAGCAAGGTGACAAGGCATCGACCGGCCGCATCTCCTATTACACCTGCGACGAATACCCGCAAAAGTGGGAAGAAATCGCCTCGCGGTTCTCAAAGGAGGCCGTGCTTCAGGGTTCCTTTGACCGCTTCGCCATATCCTCAAAAGCCAAGAGGGGAACAGCCGAGGTTGACGCTGCCTTCCTTGCGGACATCGAAGAATGGCGTCACGATCTGGCCGCCGGCATCGCCATCAGAAACCCCGGCCTCGGTCCGCGCGAAGTGAATTTCGCCGTGCAGAGGACAATCGACCGCATCATCTTCCTCCGCATCTGCGAAGATCGCGGCCTCGAAAGCTACGGTCAGTTGCGCGCGCTCACTGAGCAGCCCGGCATTTACCCGCGACTGTGCAACCTCTTTCAGTTGGCGGACAAGCGCTACAACTCCGGCCTCTTCCACTTCCATCAGGAAAAGGAACGCAGCGAAACCCCCGACACGCTCACTCCAACCATCATCGTCGAGGATGCCCGCCTCAAACCAATCCTGAAAAAGCTCTATTATCCCGAAAGTCCCTACGCCTTTTCGCATGTCCCTGCGGACATCCTTGGGCAGGTCTACGAGCAGTTCCTTGGAAAGGTCATTCGCATTACACCGGCGCGGCAGGTAAAGGTCGAAGCCAAGCCGGAGGTACAAAAAGCCGGCGGTGTTTATTACACGCCAACTTACATCGTGGACTATATCGTCAAAAGCACCGTCGGCAAGCTCCTGGAAGGGAAATCCCCCAAGCAAGTATCAAAAATTCGCATCCTGGACCCGGCCTGCGGTTCCGGCTCATTTCTCATCGGCGCTTACCAATACCTACTCAACTGGTACCGCGACCGCTATATGGAGGAGGGGGCGCAAAAGCATAAGAATGAAATCGTCCCTGACGGCGTGGGAAACTGGCGGCTGACGCTCAGCGAGAAGAAAAAGATTTTGACTCGCCACATCTTCGGCGTGGACATTGACTCCCAGGCCGTCGAAGTCACCAAACTTTCACTGCTCCTGAAAGTGCTCGAAACTGAAACCCAGCTAAAGCTCTTTCACGAACGAGCCTTGCCGGATCTAGGCAGCAACATCAAATGGGGCAACTCCATTATCGATTTCACTTCCCCGCAATTACGGCTCCTCGGCGATGAAGACCGTATTCGTATCAACCCCTTTAATTGGAAAACTGACGGCTTTCCTGAAATCATAAACGACGGCGGTTTCGATGCCGTAATCGGAAATCCTCCATACCGCCGTGAACTCAATTTCAAACACCTTATGGATGAAATCGCAGAGACCCCGTTCGGCGCCAAGTACCGGTGTCCCCGAATGGATTTGTGGTACTACTTCGTCCATCGCACACTCGATTCCCTGCTAAAGAAAAAGGCCACTCTATGCTTTATCGTCAATGCATATTGGGTCGCTGGAACTGGTGCCGAAAAGCTCATCCGTCAGTTAAGGACGAGTGCCCATATCAACGAGATTTTCTTCCTTGACTCGCTCAAGGTCTTTCAGAACGTCTCTGGCTCACATATGCTGCTGCAATTAGCGAATGCCGTTAACGGCGATCCAACCGTTGTAAAGCGAGTTCCCACAACCGCCGAGGGCGATGCTGAGCCATTCGTAACGGGAAAATCGAAAATACTTGAATATAAGAAGACAGCAGCCCAACTGTTTCGCAACGAGAAGATTGATCTGGAAGAATCTGCCGATGATTTATTAAGAAAACTTGAAAGCGGCATACCGCTCGCTGACCTCGGCATCGTCAGGCAGGGTATAGCGGAAAATCCCCCGTCCGTAACGAAGAAGGCTAATGCAGCCTTCGGTGGACGCTGGACGGTTGGCGAGGGAGTTTTTGCGTTGAATATGGAAGAACTTGCGGCGATTGCCCCACCGCTCAATGAACGTGCGCTCATCAAACCCTATTATGATCTCTGCGACCTTGGACGCTATTGGATTTCCGAGAAACCTTCACTCAATTTAATTTATTCGACGCGTCGCACATGGCCAGCGGTTAATGATTTTCCATGTCTTAAAGAGCATCTCGCGCAATTCAGGCCAATCATGGAACGACGAAGAGAAACGAGAGCGGGCAATATCGGATGGTGGCAACTTCACTGGCCGCGCGATGAAAGATTGTGGATCTCGAAAAAGATCGTGTCCGTGCAAATGGCAGCCCGCCCCTCCTTCGTGCTTACGACAGGAGAGGTGTTCACCCCATTCAGTACGAATGTTTTTCTGAAAGACTCTCGTACTAGGGAGGATGAAGCATACATTGCCGCGCTGCTCAATTCCAAGGCATTATGGAAGTGGTTTCAGCACAATGCGAAACGCCGCGGCGGTCTTGAGATAAACGGCAATGTTTTAGGGCGTGCCCCGATCCATGTCATTGACTTTAGCAATGCGGCTGAGACTGCAACATATGAAGAGATATGCAACCTGGTTTCCTTTATGCAGTCTTCTACGCAGAGGGTTGCCTTACTTCGCACCGAGCATGAACGCACTGTTCTACAGCGCCAGATCGAGGCGACCGACCGCCAGATCGACAAGCTGGTCTATGAGCTTTACGGATTAACCAAAGAGGAAATCGCCATCGTTGAGTCGTCGGTAAAAGGTTGAGAGCCGGGAAAATCTCCCACCCCTGCAAGCAGCGGCAGGCCGCGATCCCCCCGGACTAGACACCCCTGCGACCCCTCATGGGGAGCAGGGGTATCCAGGATATTTCTTCCTTTTGGCAAACAACAGGAAAGCCTGTAGCGCGGGACTTTACTGATCCCTGCCCCCTGTTCTCTTATTTATTTTCAAAACCTTGGCGGGTGGCCCGCATCTGACCATCCACAAATGATTGGGTGCCCCAGGTCTCGCTTTTGAGACCTGGGAAACCACAGACTTCGATAAGCCGTTTTTAGGGGTAATCCGCAGCTTTGAGGGCTTCGTGTAATCCTCAGACTCTGAGGATAATATTTGAGAATCCCATTTTTGATTTGTTGAGGTGTGAATCGACTGCCTTTATTCATCGGCTGAGTCAGGGTTTCGCGATTTCAGCCCGAATATCTTTTCGGAAAAGTCATCTTTAACTATCTTGAATTCCAATTTTCTATCTGAGCAATTGATCTGATACGTCTCCCTGCGATTTCGAGCAGCACTTATCCATTGCCCGAAATGGCTCTCGCTCTTAACCATCTGCTGGAACTCTTCAAGCGTCAATACCACTGCCCCGTCATCATTGCATACAAGAATTACAAAGACTTCGGCTAGGTCGTGTTTCATTTCCAGGATCATTTCATAATGACGCTTCGGAAATGAAAAGCTCCATGGAGACATAGGCTTGGTACA
>PLSV01000197.1:0-142 GCA_003165235.1 Syntrophobacteraceae bacterium | reverse complement strand
CAGCAATGGAGTCGACGCCGGCGGGGCAAAAGTTCTCCAAGTAATTTATAAGATGGTCCGGCAGGCATTGTCTCCCTAAGAGTTCCGATAGGGCTTTCTCATGGCTCAGAGGCGTTAGGCTCTGCGCAAGAATGCCGTTGAT
>PLSV01000196.1 GCA_003165235.1 Syntrophobacteraceae bacterium | reverse complement strand
GGTGGGGTTCCCCGACCGCTTACGATGTATCTGTTCAAAAATTATGCGGTAAGAGATTGGATAGGTTTCGCTGAAGTCTATGGAATGCCGCTTCCGGTCGGCAGGCACGAGCCGAAACCGGGCAAGGCTGACTGGGAGGCGCTGATCCAAGCCGTGCACTCGCTGGGCTCGGACGCATCGTATATTGGCCATCCGGACCTTTTGGGCTGCTTAGAGCGACGATTTTATGGCATTGACTGGCTAATGATTAGCACGCTTTGGCTGAAATATCTGTGTAATCAACTGGTTAATGCGCGTGCCAACATTAGCGCAATCAATAGCCCGTTCGACCGGCTAATCTTTTGAATTTCAATGACTTAGATCAACCGGTCGGATTAGCCGGTCAACGGAGCAAAATGATACCTCTAAGCCGCGCTTGGGGATCGCCTAGCCCGGATTCGTCGTCCATTCCGGAAATCGTGCGCCAATTGGCCCTGCGCCCGAGACATTCATTGTCATGCAGCATGGACACTGACGTATTCGCTCACCGATGAGGGCATGGGGACCGGTTGACCGGCCTCTTTTAGCCCCTCTATATGCATTTCAATCGCCTCCCTTATCAATCCGAGAACTTCCTCCCGATTTTGCCCTACGGCAATACACCCGGGGAGATCCGGAACGTGGGCCCCGTAGCTTGCCACGCCTTTCTCAATGACCACCATATATTTCATGCTCTTCCTCCACCTACTTCCGGCCGGCCTGTTTCAAAATGCTCGCCAACGTTCCCGGCGGGATATCAACATTTGTCTTGCCGGCCACAGTTATTGCACCAGATTTTGAAACATGTCGAAACTGCGGATGACTGCCTCGCATGCGCACCTGTCGCCATCAATCCACTTCGAGCATTTTGATGAGATCTCCGATCTTCATGGATCGAATTTAATCCTATGTCGCCACTAGATGCAATCGGTTTTCTGTAGAACATCCAGTTGCTGCTGGACAAACTCCGGTTGCTTCAGAACCAGGATCTCTTACCCTGTACACAATAAATCTTTGCAACTGGCGTCCTTAGGCTCGCACACGGTCAACCCCGCTTGCCAACGTCGTAACTTTCCGATTTTTCAAGATATGATTTGTTTTTTAGAATCCTACCGGAGAATTTCAGCTCTGGAAGTCTGGTTTTCAAGGCGCCAAAATGGCGGAGGCATTTCGGGTGCGGCAGGTTCGCTTCACATAATGCTTTTCTGGTAGAGGGCGCCCGGCTCGGCTTGGGACTGCCGCCGCCGGACCTCACAAGGTGTTCCGCCTGGCGGGGCCTCGCAGATGAAGTGAAAAAAGATTGACGACAATAGACTTTTGCGGTAGCATCATAGGCGTGTTGGGCCATCGTAAAATGGCATTAATGCCGGCTACATGGAAGGTTTACGCCCAGCGCGCCGGCAAGGCCCAAGCGAGATTGAGACCTGGTTCTGCGGGTCCTGCGCTGGCCCCTCTGGGACTCGCCAGGCACCTGTAATACGTTGGTTTTACCGTGATTTAAGGAAGTTGAGATGGGGTGTGAAACGGTTCGCATCTGTTGCACGATCAATAGTAGACAAAAGACAATTGACATTCCCGCCAACCTCACGGCCCTCCAACTGCTAAGAGACGTTTTGAAACTCAAAGGAACCAAGGAGGGCTGCGGCATTGGGGAATGCGGGGCTTGCACCATACAGGTCGACGGCAAGGCTGTGAATGCGTGCCTGATGCTGGCGGCACAACTGGATGGGCGCAACATCATCACCATCGAAGGTCTGGGTGAGTCCGGAAAGCTTCACCCTCTCCAGGAATCTTTCGGCAAGAACCATGCCGTACAGTGCGGCTTTTGCACACCGGGGTTGGTCATGAGCGCTAAAGCGCTTTTAGATGAGAACCCCAGCCCGAATCGGGCGCAGATTTCCAAGGCGATCGCCGGCAATCTGTGCCGTTGCACCGGCTATCAGCAGATTTTTTCTTCCATCGAGGATGCTATTCAAGGCGGCTCCGAAGAGGGGCATGATGGTTAACTTCGCATACCGCCGGCCCAAATCCCTGGCCGAAGCGCTCGATTTTCTATCATCTTGCGGAAATAAGACCAAGGTCCTGGCGGGAGGGACCGACCTTACCGTCGATCTCCGGCAAGGTTCGGCGCAGCCCGAATACGTTCTGGACACGAGCCGGCTCGACGAACTCAAAGGGATCGAACTCAGTAACGGGCAGCTATGCATAGGGGCAGGCGTGACCCTGACTGAAATTTACGAATCGGCTCTTTTGGAGCGGTATACGCCTGCGCTTCAAAAATGCGCGGCCACATTCGCCAGCAAACAGATTCGAAACGTGGCCACCATCGGTGGCAACGTGGCCCATTGTTCGCCTTGCGCCGATACGCTCCCGCCGTTGCTGATACATGAGGCCAAAGCGATTTTGGCCAGCAATAAAGGTTTGCGCGAAACGCCCATTGAAGATGTTGCGTCAGGGCCTTATGAGAGTTCGCTTCGCCCTGATGAAATTATCCTTCGATTTATTCTCAAGCCGTCCAAGGATATCAATTTTGCCGATTTTCAAAAAATCGGCAGAAGAAAAGCGTTGGCGACCGCCCGGATCACTATGGCTTTCATGGCGCGCCAGGACGCGGACAGGAAGATTTCTTTCCTGCGTTTCGCGTTGGGGGCATGCACTCCAACGCCTCAGCGCATAGCGCTCGTGGAAGATTACCTTGCCTGCAGGGTCCCCACTGTGCAGACGCTCTGGGAAGCCGGAGGTCTTTTGGCCGAAAGCGTATTGGAAATCACGGGAAGAAGGCCCTCGGCCTCTTATAAAGAACCGGCCGTCCGGGGACTTTCGGTCAGGATGCTTTATCCTCTGGTGCATGTAGGGGCATAGGTATGGACAACCCCTCCAAGTTTATCGGGAAAAATATCCCTAGAAGCGGGACGCTGGAAAAGCTCAGGGGAGAAGCCGTGTTCAGCGCTGACATTGAGCTCGATTCTCCGCTGGTTCTCAAGGCCCTTCGCAGCGGCAGGGCCCATGCAGACGTGGTGGCCATCGATTCCGCAAGGGCATTGGGGGTCGAGGGCGTAGTCGCTGTATTTACCGCCAAAGACATCCCAGGGAAAAATCTCTTTGGCCTTATCAACAAAGACCAACCCCTGCTGGTTTCCGATAAGGTTCGATCTATCGCCGATGCGGTGGCCCTGGTTGCAGCGGATTCGGAAGCGGCCGCCAACAGCGCCCTCAGCGCTATCGAGGTCACCTACCGGGACCTGCCGGCTGTTTTCGATCCTGAAGAGGCCATGGGACCAAATGCCCCAAGAGTTCATGAGAAGGGCAATATTTTATCCGTAAGCAAAGTTCGCAAAGGGGATGCAGAGCGAGCGTTCGAGCGGTGCCGAAGCGTTATTGAAAAGACCTATCGCACTTCCATGGTGGAACACAACTACCTGGAACCGGATGCCGGCGCCGGGTTCGTCGACGACGACGGCGCTTTGGCAGTGTATGCTTCCACTCAGAATCCCCATTACGACCATAAGGAACTCGTTTCGCTCCTGGCCTTGGACGATGACCAGGTCCGCGTCATTCAGGCTGTCACCGGGGGAGGATTTGGCTCCAAGCTCGACCTTAACGTGCAGGGATTCATCGGATTGGCCCTGTATCATTTGAAAAGACCGGTTCGCTATGTTTACAGCCGGGAAGAGTCTTATCTTGCCACGGCGAAGCGGCATCCGCTGCTGATTAGAATGAAAACAGGCTGCGATGACAAGGGCCGGCTGCTTGCGATGAAGGCCACCATCATTTGTGACACGGGGGCTTACGCATCCTACGGCGTAGCGGTGGCCAATCGTGCTGCGGTTCATGCAACGGGCCCCTATGAAGTCGAAAATGTCGATGTTCAGAGTTATTGCGTATATACCAATAGACCCTTCTGCGGCGCAATGCGGGGGTTCGGCACGCCGCAAATCGCTTTTGCCCACGAGAGCCAGATTGACCTGCATGCAAAAGAGTTGTCGGCGGACCCCCTGGAGATCCGCCTGCTCAACGCGCTCCGGCCCGGCTCGAAAACTTCCACAGGTCAAACCCTTACATCGAGTGTGGGCATCACTGAGTGCCTCCAGGCGCTAAAGCCCTATTACGCCCAGGCCGTGGAATCCTGGAAGAAATCCGCAGTGAATGGTTTCCTGAAACGAGGCGCAGGGATCGGCGCCATGTGGTACGGGATCGGCAACACCGGGGTCCAGAATCCTTCTACGGCCAGGGTCGAGATGGATCTGGACGGAACCGTAACGCTATACACCGGATGTGCGGACATCGGTCAAGGTTCCACCACTACCTTGTCTCAAATCGTTGCGGAAGTTCTGGGGATTGAACCGCATACGATTCGCACCGTCGTGGGGGACACCAAGTATACAGCCAATGCAGGCGCAACTTCCGCCAGCCGCCAAACCTACATTTCCGGCAATGCCGTAAAGGAGGCATCTGAAAAACTTGCAGAGGTCCTCTTAACCGAGGCGGTGAATCGGCTAAAATCGCCGAAATCTTCCCTTGTATTTGCTTCGGGCCATGTTTTTGTCTCCACAAATCCGGAGAAGCGGATTTCCTTTGCCGATCTGGCCAAGCGGATCCGGGCAAAAGGCTTCTCCCTTTCCTGGCAGGGTTTTTTCGATCCGGTGACTGTCCCTCTGGATCGTGAAACCGGACAGGGAGTTCCCTACGCGACATATGCTTTTGGCGCACAGATGGCGATGGTTACTGTAGACGTGCTTACCGGTGAGGTTTCAGTTGAAAAAATCGTAGCAGCCCATGATGTGGGAAAAGCTATCCATCCTGAGAACGTGGTTGGGCAACTTTGCGGTGGTGTGGCCATGGGAGTGGGCTTTGCCCTGATGGAAGAGTTTGAGCCGGGCAAGACAGTATCCATGAAAGATTTCTACATTCCTACCTGCGCCGATATGCCCGAAGTTGTGCCCATTATCATTGAATCCCCGGAACCTACCGGTCCGTTCGGCGCCAAGGGAGTCGGCGAACCAGCCCTTATACCTACCGCTCCGGCAATTCTCAATGCCCTGGCCGACGCGTTGGGAGAAAGAATATGGGTCCTTCCGGCCAACCTGGAAAGAGTTATGGAGGCAAGTATTCGGTCCGGGAATTTTGGGGCAGTGAATAGTGAATAGTGAGCAGTGAAGAATGAGCGGTGAAGAGTAAACGGTGAATAACGAACAGAAGAAAGATCGGGATTATTTTCCATGACGATCGGTCGAATCCCACCGAAAAGATTGGTTGTCGTTCATGTTCAAATACCTTTATCGGCTGATTTCAAGAGATAGCCAGGGAGAAAAGAGGAGGATTCTGTGAACATTTCCGAGCGGTTGGAAAGATTGCCCTTAGTGCGCCTCCATTGGAAGATCCTGCTGCTGTGCGGCGTCGGCTGGATGTTCGACTCCATGGACGTGGGACTTGTTTCATTTGTGATGCCTGCAGTTCAAAAGCAATGGAGTTTAAGTCCATCCCAACTAGGCATCCTGGGCAGCATAACAATGGCGGGAATGTGTATCGGGGCGGCCGTGGTCGGCATGTTATCCGACAGGTTGGGCCGCAGGCAAACCATTCTTTATACCCTTGTCCTGTACGGTCTAATGTCAGGCTTGGCCGGTCTGTCCACCAGTCTGATGATGCTGGTGATTGTTCGCTTCTTCGTTGGCGTGGGGCTCGGTGGTGAACTTCCCGCCGCTTCGACGCTGGTCGCTGAATTCTCACCAGCCAACAAGCGGGGCAGGATGGTCGTTCTGCTCGAGAGTTTCTGGGCCTGGGGCTGGATACTGGCCGCCCTGATCGCCTATCTAGTTATACCGGTGTATGGGTGGCGAGTCGCTTTTTTCCTGGGAGCTCTACCGGCGCTTTATGCCGCTTACCTGAGAAAAGACCTTCCGGAGTCTCCCCGGTATCTGGAGCTTGTCGGCCGGGAACGGGAAGCTGAAGAAATCGTGAGTCAGATGGAGAGGGCGGCGGGGATCGAACCGTCCAAAGAGGCGGCGGCAACCCCATCTGCCGCCAAAATTGCCAGTATGGGCTTAGCCCAGCTTTTCTCCAGTGCGTTTTTGCGCCGTACTGTTTGCCTGTGGATTATGTGGTTTGGACTCAATTTTGGGTATTACGGCTTCGTCATATGGATTCCAACCCTGATGGTCGGCAAGGGGTTTGTTTTGATCAAGAGTCTCCAGTATACCCTCATCATGACCCTGGCCCAGTTGCCCGGCTACTTCAGTGCGGCCTACCTTATTGAAGTCATAGGGAGAAAGGCGGTCCTGGTCATCTTTTTTCTTGGCACCGCGCTCGCAGCCCATTTTTACGGCCTAAGCGACTCTGTTACGCAAATATTGGTATGGGGCTGCCTCTTGTACTTTTTCAGCCTGGGCACGTGGGGAGCCGTGTACGCCTATGGACCGGAATTGTATCCAACTGAGGCCAGAGGGAGTGGAGTCGGCTGGGCCGCGGCATTCGGCCGGGTCGGGGCCATGACCGCCCCCTTTGTCGTGGGAATGATTTACCAATCTTATGGCAAGGTTTCGGGTTACACGATCGTTTTTGGCATGCTCACAGGAGTCTTTGTCGTTGTTGCCCTGTCGGTGCTTATTCTTGGCGTGGAAACCAAGGGCAAGACGCTTGACGAGCTGACGAGGGGCAAGGTCGAGGCGGCAAGGGCGACATGACAACAATGCCCATTCGACTCTCGACCAGCCCTCGATGGGCCACCGTGGCTACGTCCTTGGGAACGGCCGGGTGGTGATAAACCGCCGGCGGCGGGGGAACTGCTCGGGGATGAAGGTGTGCGAAAGGCATATTTAGCGATGCAGCCCCGGCGTGCAGGTCCTAAGGCTTATGGTAGGTTGAGGCGCTCGGGGCTTCCGCCCTGAGGCTGGGTTATACACCCTCGGGCAGGACTGGAAAACAGTCAAAAACAATTATGTTGGGGGGAAATTCCATGGCGACCGGCCAGGCAAGTATTGCAGCGAGATTAGACAGACTGCCTGTTTCACCTTTTCACTACCGGCTTTTGACAATCAATGGCCTTGCCTGGGCCTTTGACGCGTTCGACGTTGGACTTATCACATTTGTAGTTACGGCCCTGAACAAGGCGTGGGGTCTTACAGCGGCACAGACCGGGATAGTGCTTAGTTCAGGAATGTTCGGAATGCTGATTGGAGCGTTTCTGTCGGGCCCTCTTGCCGATCGTTATGGAAGAAAAGCAATTTTCCAATGGACAATGCTGATATTCTCAATATCGTCTCTGCTTTGCGCGACAGCCTGGAACTTCAATTCACTCATTGTTTTCCGTTTTTTTACCGGCTTGGGACTCGGTGGAGAAACACCTGTAGTCACATCGTTATTGGGTGAATTCGTTCCCTCAAGTGGGCGAGGAAGGATCCAGGGCCTGTTGAATTCTTTTTGGGCGATCGGTTGGTTGGCGGCAGCCGCAATTTCGTATTACATCATACCCTGGCTTGGCTGGCAGTGGGCTTTCGTTGCCGGCGCATTGCCCGCCTTCTATATTTGGGTTGTTCGCAGGTCAATGCCCGAGTCCCCCAGATGGCTCGCTCTCAAAGGTCGTATGGAGGAGGCTGATAATGTTGTTCAGTTCATCGAGCAGCAAGTATCCAAGACCCATTCATTGCCCAAACTAAACGATGAAGTCATTTCCACTTATGAAGAGAAGAAAGTTTCTACGGCTGCTTTATTTTCCCGGCAATATTTATCCAGGACTGTTATGCTTTGGTCGCTATGGTTTCTGGGTATGTTTGGATACTACGGACTATTTGCATGGTTGCCGAGTCTCCTTGTGAGAAGCGGCCATACTATGATTCACTCATTCCTGTATGTCTTAATTATGCAACTTGCTTATGTTCCTAATCAGGTTCTTTCCGCATTTTTAATGGATCGCTATGGGAGAAAACGACTTCTTGTGTGGAATCTTTTCCTGGCGATGGCAGCCACTTTGGCATTCGGCTACGCCCTTGGACATACACTCACAATTGTTCATGTAGTTATGTTAGGAATAGTTGTATCTTTCTTCGTATCCGGGGTGTGGGGTATAACCTATATGTACACTCCCGAATTATATCCTACCGCCATTAGGGTCACAGGGACCAGTTGGGCAGCGACATTATCACGTGTTGGATCACTGCTGGCCCCTCTCATAGTAGGTTTTAGTTTGAGTTCACTTGGCATAGGGGGTGTTTTTACGGTTATAGCCAGCGCCTTCGCTTTGGCAGGAGTAATTGTTGCATTTCTTGGCATTGAAACAAAGGGACTGGCATTGGAAAGAATCAGCACAATTAGAACGTAGGCAGGGGCTTCCGACCTGATGTCTTGTGTTAAGGAGGGCAGAAATGACAGATTGGCTTATAAAAAATGTGGGGTTAATGCTTTCAGGCGATGTCGGCCAGCCGATTCTGGATGCCGATTCGTTACTGGTCAGGGAAGGGCTGATCGCGGAAACCGGCATGGGCCTGGCGGTTCCACCCGGGGCCGGAGTAATCGACGCCGCCGGGGGCGCCCTGTGTCCCGGACTCATTGACTCGCATTGTCACGTGGTTTTTGGCGATTATACGCCCAGGCAGCAGATGCTGAACTTCCTGGATTCGACCCTTCACGGCGGAGTGACCACGACGATTTCGGCGGGTGAGGTCCACCTGCCCGGACGCCCGAAAACGGCGTCGGGAACGAAGGCGTTGGCGGTTTTGGCGGCCCAGGCCTGGGCAAACTACAGGCCGAGCGGGATGAAAGTGCTCGGTGGGGCGGTAATATTGGAAAAAGGGCTCACCGAGGCAGATTTTGAAGAGATGGCCCGGGAAGGGGTCAGAGTTGTCGGGGAAATCGGGCTGGGCTCGGTCAAGGAACCCGATGAAGCGGCTGAAATGTGCCGATGGGCCCAAAAAAACCAAATGGTGGTCATGATGCATTCGGGCGGCACGTCGATTCCCGGGTCGTCGGTGGTCGGCGCCCGGCAACTCCTGGCGGTCAAGCCGAGCATTGTGTCCCATATCAATGGCGGGCCCACCGCTATGAGTTTTGATGAAGCCAGGCAGGTTATCGAGCAAATCGATTCGGCCATAGAAATTGTCCAATGCGGCAACGTCAAGCGAGCGGCGCAAGTGAGTGAACTCATCGCCTCCAGAGGCGAATACCTCCGTTTGATCCTTGGCAATGATGCGCCATCGGGCACCGGAGTCGTGACCCTGGGGATCTTGAGAAATATCTCATGGCTTGCCTCGTTGGGCGGCATCGACCCTGCTCTGGCTGTCTGCGCCGCCACCGGGAACACCGCTCGAGTGTTTGGCCTCAACCGGGGCCGGATCGCTCAAGGGCTCGAGGCAGATCTCGTTTTTCTGGATACGTCCCTGGGATCGACAGGCAAAGACGTTTTATCGTGTCTCAGCGAGGGAGATACGCCGGGCGTGTCTGTCATCATGATCGACGGCAAGGTAGTGGTGACGACCAGCCGCAACACTCCCCCGCCCTTGCGCAGGGCCGCGATTTTGTGATGGATGGGCCCAAGGGGAGCGTTTTTAAGGTATTTGCCCACCAGCGTGGGCAACGCTCCGCTCTTGCCCACCCTACGGATTATGCGAAATTTATAATGGTGCGGGGTATTAGCGCAGCTAATCGCTCCCCGCGCGGGGGCGTGGATCGAAACAAGGAGCCAAAGGCATGAAAATTCGCAAGCTGGTTACGATTGTAGAAGAAACGATCAGGGAGATGGATCGTGAAGTCAGTCCTCCAACCCGCAAGGCGGCGGCGATTGCAGTGATCGATAACCCCTTTGCCGGCCGTTATGTGGAAGACCTGACCGAATTGATGGACGTGGGCGCCGAACTGGGTGAACTGCTGGGAAAGAAGTGCCTGGAGGCCCTGAGCATTGGCCCCGAGCGGGCTGAAAGCTACGCCAAAGGTTGCATAACAGGCATCAACGGGGAGTTGGAGCATGCGGCGGCCATCATGCATCCCAAGCTGGGCAAACCTTTTCGGGACGTATTGGGAGGAGGCCTGGCCCTCATCCCCTCGATCAAAAAACGGGGCTCGGCCGGGTGTACGCTCGATATCCCCCTGAACCATAAAGACGCCGCCTTCGTCCGATCCCATTTCGATGGGATGACTGTTTCGGTGGAGGATGCTCCAGGTCCTGACGAACTCCTGGTGGCCCTGGTCGTCACGGATTCGGGCCGGCCGCTTCCACGCATCGGGGGGTTGACCAAAGAACAGGCGAAGCGCCAGGATGGCTTACGGTAGCTTAATTTCAAAATGGATTATTCGGAATAGATGGGAGAAAGACGATGGCGGTGTTGCCTGAGGTAAAGAAGAACTATGGAAAACTGCGGCTGTTGATTGGTGGGGAGTGGGTCGATTCGCAAACACCGACCGTCAATCAAACGGTGAATCCGGCCAACGGCGAGATTATCGCCGAATTTCCTACTGCCACCAGGCAGGAAGCCCGGGCGGCCGTGGAAGCGGCCCAAAAGGGATTTGAGGCGCTCAGGAAGATTGCGCTACGGGAACGGGCCAGGATGCTTTTCGATATGCGGCAGAAATTCGAAGAACATTTTGACGAGTTGACGCGGGTTCTGACCCAGGATCATGGACGCACGATCGGCGAATCGAGGGGTTCGGTTCGCCGTTGTATCGAAAACATAGAGTCGGCTTGTTCTGCGGCCTACGGTATGGCCGCCAGGAACGAGCACATCGACCAACTGGCTTCCGGCATAGACATGTGGATGACCTATGAACCGCTGGGCGCTTTCCTCATTGTCACTCCCGGCAACATCCCAATGCATGCATGGTCCTCTTTCGTTCCTTACGCCCTGGCCGCAGGCTGCTCAGTGGTCATCAGTCCGAGCCGCCAGGACCCCGTCGCCGCTGAATACGTCAATCGGGTCGCATTGGAGGCCGGCTGGCCCAAAGGAGCGATCAACATGATCCACGGCGGCCGGGCGATCAATAAATATATTCTTGAACAGCCTGAAATCCAGGGATTGGGATTCATTGGTTCCACGAATGCCGGCAGGGATTTATTCGAATTTTGCGGGAAACTGGGGAAAAACTCCTCCATCAACGGAAACGGCAAAAACACGGTGGTCGTCATGCCGGACGCTGACGTTGAAACAATTGTTCCTTTCATCCGTCAAGGCTGCTTCGGCATGACCGGCCAGCGCTGCCTGGGATCGGACAATATTGTGGTCGTGGGCGATATCTATGATAAATTCAAGGCCCTCTTTGTCGCCGAAGCGCAGCGGATAAAGCTCGGATATGGTTTAGACGAAACCACCGGCATGGGTCCTTACTGCACCGCCGCAGGTCGCGACAAGGTCATTGCCTGGGTAGAGGGCGCTCTGTCTGAAGGCGCGGCCATGGTGCTCGATGGACGGCGCCCGCCCGCCTCGTTGGCGCAGGGTTTCTTCATGGGGCCTACAATCCTGGAGAACATGCATCCGGATATGTCCGCAGCCAAACAGGAGGCTTTCGGGGCGGTCGCGGGACTGATCAGGGCGGACAGTCTGGACGAAGTCATTCAATGGATCAACACCAAGACCGACCTGGGCCATTCAGCCTGCATCATGACCGAAAGCGGCCGCAACGCGAGAAAATTCGCCCAGGAAGTCATTGTAGGCAATGTGGGGATTAACGTTGGAGTTCCCCAACCATATGCCTTTTTCCCCCTGGGATCCAAGAAAAAGTCATTCTTGGGCGGCGCTAAGAGCCGGATGGCTTCAATGAGGCTCTTTCTGGATGAAAAGACCGTTACAGCTCGATGGGAATAACTGGGAGGCCGGATTAAACGGCGCAGCGGGGAAATGCTGAATTAAGTTGAAACGAAGAGCAAAGAAAGAGTTATACATGAGGCTGCCTTCTATTACGGATATAATTCGGGAATATATTGAAAAATCAATTTATACGGGGAAGTTCAAACCCGGAAGCAAGGTTACTGAGGCGCAGGTGGCGGCTGAATTAAAAATCAGCCGTCCGCCGATTCGCGAAGCCTTTAAACTTTTGGAAGCTGAGGGCCTTATTCTCCGGATACCGAGACGTGGGGTTTTCGTAGCCGAAATCAGCGCGCAGGATGCATGGGAAATCTATATGCTAAAAGCCGAGCTGTATGCATTCTCCATAACCCTTTCATTTGACCGGCTCACCACGTCGGAAATCAGCCGGATGGATCGCCTGGTCGAAGCGATGGAAGAATGTGTCCGCTCAGATCCTCCCAGAATCCTCGCTTATCAGGAATTGAACGCCAGCTTTCACGATGTGCCGACTGAAGCGGCGGGACATCAGCGGCTGAAGCACATGCTGCAAAGACTTCACAATCAAATCAGATACTTCAGTTACCAAACCCTGTCGGATCGCAATCACATTGAAAACTCCTGCCATTATCACCGCAGGATTTGCGAAGCTTTCAAGTGTGGCGACCAGGGAGAGACGGTAAGACTGTCGCGAGAACATGTGCTGGCTGCCCTGAATGGCTTCATGAGCAAATTCGTCCATGCTTCTCATGCTCCAGCGCGGGTTGCCGGCCTGGGAGAACACTAATGCCCAGGGAAAAGAGCTTTCGAACAATATGAAGATCGATCCGGAAAAGTGCAACGGTTGTGGACTTTGTGTTAGAGATTGTCCCTTGCGCATTGTTCGCCTGGAAAGCAAAAAAGCGGTTATCGGTGAAGGATGCGTTGCGTGCCAAACCTGTTTCAAGGTCTGTCCCAGGCAGGCTGTGATCGAACTCCAGACTCCAATTCCCGGCAGCACGATGTGTGGGAAATGTCCGGTAGCGTGCCAGATTCCTGAAGGGCAAACCGGCGCATGCCGTCGTTTTGAAAATCAACAGGGAGACCTGCTTCGCACCCGGCCGCTTTTGACTTATCAGGATGTGGCGGCTTCTCTTGCGCCGGAAGCAAGGCTGGAAATCAAGCCGCCCCTCATCACGGCGATCGGTGCGGGAGGCACTTATCCTGATTGTGTTCCTGCCCCCTATATCGTCACGGATAGAAGGAATGGCGTAGATGTGGTCACCGTGGTCACCGAAGCGCCTCTTTCATATTCCAGTATCAAGGTGAAAATCGACACGGACCTTGCGGTAGGTCCTGAAGGCGCTCCGGTCAAGTTCGAAGGGCGCACGGTGGGCATGGTGGAGACCGAAGAGTACGGGTCTAAGATACTTTGCATCGGCGGAGTTAATCGGCTAACGGGGAAAGCAGGGTTTGCCGCTGCCCGTGCAGTGGCGGCCATTGCGAATCGAGAGGCCATCGAGTTGACCGTAAAAGGCGGCGCCAATTTGGAGATCCAGGTGGGAAAGGCGCCAGTAGTCAACAAAAAAAGAATAGCCAGGATGCGGGTAGGCTGCGGGTCGGCTACGGCAGGCCTGTTCGCCAGGTTTTTCGAGCAAGCCGCCGATGAGGTCATCGTTTTGGACTCCCACATCACTTCACTTTTTACTCATCATACCGCCGGTCAATTCCTGGGCAAGAAACCTTCCGGCCTCAGACTGACATACCGTTTATCGACCCCAGGCCGTTATTTTGGCAATCATGGCGACGGCTGGGGCGGCACGGACATTCAGGATCCTTTGGACATTATCGCCTCGATCGATAAGAACCTGACGGCTCCGGGCGCCACATTGCTGATTACTGAGACGACCGGTGAACGATTTGCGATGTTCCGGCTAAACCGGGAGTGGCGGTTTGAACCGATGGAAATGAGCGATGCGGCGCGCACTGCAATTCAAGCCATTTCCGAAACCTGCCAAGAATCCCTTGTGACGGCGCTATTTGTGGGTGGGGTTGGCGGCTCAGCCCGCGCAGGCGTTGTGAAATATCCCCTGCGGCTCACTCGAGCCGTCCATTCCCAACGCGCCGTATTGACCTGCGGCGGCGCCCCGGTGTTTGTCCTGCCGGGAGGCGGGATTACTTTCTATGTGGATGTGCAGCAGGTTCAAAAGGGCGCTTTCACCTGGGTCCCCACCCCTGCAACCGTGGTTCCGGTGGAATACACCATGCTTGTCGAGGATTACGAGACAATGGGCGGACATATCGAGGCAATGAAACCTTTTGCCGCTCTTGCGCCGCTAGGCTATCGGCATGTCGGACCCGATTGAAGTTTTTGTGCCTGTAAGGGTCCTGGCCGACGACCTCATCCTGGTGGACTGGGGCCCAATGACCATGACCATATCCGTTTGGGACAAGGACCGGGCGAGGCCGGTCATGGCCGCCATCGCCTCCCGTTCCGCATTAACCTGCCTCCAGGTTCTGTCTGATTTTCAAGGATTTCTCAAAATACCGGTTTGCCGCCTCCCATCAGACCCCCAGTTGCCTGACGTGGTCAGCCGAGCCTTCATAGCCGCCGCAAAGGTTTCCAAAGAACTTACACCTTTAGCTGCAGTCGCCGGAGCGGCGGCCGACCATGTGGCCGATGTCGCTTTGCAAATGGGGGCTGACAAGGTGATTGTTAATAACGGCGGGGATATTGCCCTTCGAGTCGCCAGGGGCAAAACGGCCGTGGTGGGACTGCAGGCGATCGGCGCAGAGAAGATGGCGGGCAGGCTTTATGTCAGGGGCGAGGCAGGCATTGGCGGCGTCGCTTCCAGTGGGTGGAAGGGGCGGAGCTATTCACCCGGCGTCGCAGACCTGGTGACAGTCTGGAGCAGCAGCGCCAGTATCGCCGATGCCGCCGCCACCTTGATCGCCGGGAACATAACGGCTTGCGGGATTAACGTCGAACAAGCCCGTGCGGCCGATCTTGATCCAACATCCGATCTGGGCGACATGAAGGTTACGACAGCCGTTCACGACCTGAGCCCCTCGCAGCGCAGAAGAGCCCTGGACCGGGGCGCCGCCGTGGCGGCAGGCATGTATTCAAAAGGGCTTATTCATGGCTGCTTCCTGTCTGTGCAAGGGGACTTCAACCTGTTGGATCCTGAAGGAATTGTGCAGATCGAGAGTTGAGGGCTTTGAGCCGGCGGCGGTCTCCACGCGCCGAAAGTGATACTAAGTTGCGCTCAAGTTGAAGCAACCGAAAAGAGCG
>PLSV01000091.1:263-3014 GCA_003165235.1 Syntrophobacteraceae bacterium | reverse complement strand
CGTCGAGGATTTTGCGATTGAGGAGCCGCCAAAGCAGACCAAATGCCGAATGCGAGCGCAAAGGATTTATTTACGGACAAGCCCTCAGTATTAGCGATCAGCCTCTGACACCTTTGAGGTATAGATATGGATCCATCAGTCAAGTTGATCGGGTATGATAGAAGCTTCATAACTTACTGGAACAAGCTGTTTCGAATTCTTTCCTTATGGCTGTGTTTGTACCCGGCCGCGATCATCGCTGCCTATGAGGCATATTACTGGTTGAGGTTCGCAGAGTTTCTGGACCTCGATACTTATAAAACCGTTCCGCCAAGACTTCTGTGTTTCTTTTATAATTTCACGAACTGGGAGGGGGTGAACCTGATCATTTATAAATTTCTTCAGCTTCCGATATTCATAACGATGCCCATTGTCAGTTTCTCCATAATTTTCATTTTTTACCAGAGCGTACTGGCGATATATTACCTTACGTTCGATTCAAGAACGCTGATTAAAAAATTAGCGCGCAGGTTTGCCAAATAATTAGAGAAACTCTTTTTCTTCAGTCCAAATAGGAGACCCATGCAGATGAACTGTCATCAGGAGTTTTTGAATCGCGGGGACTGCATTCTGTTGCTGGTGGATATTCAGAAGTCAATGCTGGACCTTTGCGTGGACCGGGACAGAACGGTGCTGAATGCCGGCGCGCTTATCGAGGCCGCCGAGGTTTTTGGGATTCCCGTTTTGTGCTCTGTGCACAATGCCGGTAAGTTAGGCGGTTTCCTGCCCGAACTGACCGATAAGATTTCAGAGCCCAAACTGTTGGACAAGATGGAATTCAACTGTTTTGAAAACGAACAGATCGCGCGGGCAATCATGGAAACAGGCCGCAAGACGCTGCTGCTGGCGGGTATGGAAGGGCATGTTTGCATTTTCCACACCGGCGTTGGAGCATTGCGGCTTGGGCATCGCGTTCATATCGCCCAAGACGCGGTGACATCGCGGAGCGTCTCTGATAAGCAAACCGGCATGCATCGTCTCGACAGGGCGGGCGCTGTGATCAGTTCCACCGAGATGATGATTTTTGAATTGTTGAACCGCGCCGGCACGAAGGAATTCCGCGCGCTCCTGCCGCTGTTCAAGAGACTTCAGTCAAGCTGAACCGGGCTTAATACATGAAAAGCATACCCCGGGAAGGACTGAGTCAACACAGAGGAAGGCCGAAGGAGGCAACTCGCTCTGCGATTGGCCCACTGCGGCACAGCCTGAGATTGCCCAGATCGGTCCGGTCGGCATTTTTTCCTGCGGGTGTTGATTGGAATGTCGTATGATTTATGGAGATTGAGCGTTTCAAGAGCCTTTTCGGATGGAATCCGCGCCGGAAATGCAGTTCGGCTCAAGCTGGAGGTCAAGTTGAGGCATTATTCAGGTCCAACGCTGGCAAGCTATCTATGTGTCGTGTTATTTGCAATGCTTCAGCCATTTCCCCTTCCAGCTTTTGGGCAAGACGGCTCAACTGTTCCGGCAGGTGAAAAGCTTATTGTCGGCGTTGTGCATGATCCCCCCTACCTCATCAAGGGCAAAAACGGTGAATGGACCGGTTTTAGTGTCGACATCTGGAAAGCCGTCGATAACCAACTCAGGGCGCCTTATGAATTAAAGGAAATGAAGTTTCCCCAGCTTCTCGACTCCCTGAAGGAAAACAGGATCGATCTTGCAATCGATGGTTTCTTCCTGTTGGCGCATCGTGAAAAATATATGGACTTCACCGTCCCCCTCGGCAGTACCCGCCTGGCTCTGGCGACCCGGCCCGATAAATTGGATCATCCCTGGATGGCGGCGCTGAAGATTTTCTTGTCTTGGGGAATCGTAAAAATCATCGGCCTGCTGCTTGCGTCCCTCTGCCTGTTGGGTTTCCTTCTCTGGTTCATAGAGCGTATGCATAACCCGGAACACTTTGGGGGCGGGTTTATAAAGGGGATCGGATCGGGCGTTTACTGGATCGGCTCCACGCTGGCTTCCGGGAACTGCTCTGGAGTCAGCCTGAAGTCATTGGAGGGAAGGCTCCTGGGGCTCGGCTGGATGCTGGTCTGCGCCGTGATATTGAGCGGCCTTACCGCGTCGCTCACCAGTGCTCTCGTTGCCGGCAAGAACATGGCGAACACCGTGAGTGAAGAAACGCTTAGACGTATGCACATCGCAGGGATTGAAGGCAGCGTGGAAGCCACTGTACTGGAAAAAATAAACGGGCGCCATACCCTGTACAGCACGGAGGAAGACGCCCTGGAGGCAGTGTTGAATAAACAGGTGGACGGGTACCTCTACGATGAGATCACGCTTCGCTATTACAGCGACCACGACTATAAGGATAAGATTTCAATCTATTCTACAACCCTGAAGAGGTTCGCCTTTGCCTATGGGCTCCCGAAGAACAGCGCATGGAGATCCAGGATCGATTCCGCCCTGCTGGACCTCATGGAGACACCCGATTGGGCGTTTATCCTGAGTCGTTACGGACTGGGACAAAATTTCGAGAGACTTCCGTCTGCCTCCCCTCTATCAAACACAGGCTGGACCGGCCGTTGAGGTATTCGACAACTTCCGCAACCTATCGCCTTCAGGGGAGGAACCGGTATGAACGCTGAGGAGTCGTTGCAGTTGCTGATGCCCGATATTCCCTGCTCGACCGGTATCGGATACACGTCAGATGGAACGTTCAGACCCACCACGACTGATACGAAATTGCATTCAAGTTGAAGCAACCGAAAAGAG
>PLSV01000091.1:0-153 GCA_003165235.1 Syntrophobacteraceae bacterium | reverse complement strand
CCAACTTGAACGCAACTTCGTATCAGAGCCCAAACTGTTGGACAAGTTGGAATTCAACTGTTTGGAAAACGAAGAGATCGCGCGAGCCATTGTGGAAACAGGCCGAAAGACGCTGCTGCTCGCGGGTATGGAAGGGCATGTGTGCATTTTCCA
>PLSV01000151.1:15141-15319 GCA_003165235.1 Syntrophobacteraceae bacterium | reverse complement strand
CATAGAGCCGCTGAAGCGCCTGGCGATCGTTTCTCAGATCCACCCTGTGCTCTTTGTGGAACTCGTCCGCAATCCAGTCTACGATCCGCTTATCGAAATCGTCGCCGCCAAGGTGCGTATCACCCGATGTGGACCGGACCTCAGCCACTCCGTCTCCGACGTCGAGAATTGATACATC
>PLSV01000151.1:0-15093 GCA_003165235.1 Syntrophobacteraceae bacterium | reverse complement strand
CTTGGTCGCCTGGCGCTGGGCGTCGTTGAAATAGGCAGGGCAGGTGATGACCGCTTCTTTTATTTTTTCTCCAAGATATTTGGAAGCATCATCTACCAGTTTTCGCAGCACCTGGGCAGAAACCTCTTCGGGGGAGACGAGCTTGCCGCGAATTTCGAAGCGGACCGCGTCATTTGGCCCTTTCACGACCTTGTAGGACACCATTTTGGACTCTTCGTCCACTTCGCCCCACTTACGGCCTACGAACCGCTTTGCAGAATATATGGTGGCGGCCGGATTGAGTATCGCCTGACGCCTGGCGACCTGGCCGACAAGCCGCTGGCCGTCTTCCGTGTAGCCTACTACCGATGGGGTCAGGCGCGACCCCTCGGAATTTAGAATAACTGTGGCTTTGCTTTCTTCCCAGATTGCCACCACAGAATTGGTAGTGCCCAAATCGATTCCTACTGCTTTAGCCATTTGTGTTACTCCTTTACAGGTATAAAGCCCGATATACTTAATAACCGGCCCCCAGGGGATTTTGACTGCCGATTCGAAGGCGTTGAATTCTCTGAGGGCCGGAGTTGCATCTAAGATAAGCACAGAGAGGGTGGGTAACAAGATTATTGTCAGCAATTAAATGGGTCGAGTGCCAATTTTCCGGGGGGCAGGGTGTTCCAGTCGGAGCTTAAGCGGGGCCGGGAAGCCTGACTTTGCGCCGCAGAGAAGCAGAGTACACAGAGAAGATCTCTGAAAAGTTTTTGTGGCGGCAATTGAGGGATTCACGAATCAATCCTTTAATCCCTAAATCTCCCAGTTCCACAATTCTTTTCTCTGTGCTCTCAGCGCCTCTGTGGTGGACGGTTTTTCGTGTCTCTGCCGTGGAGCCCTGCCCCGGATCAGAAATTATCGAAATCGGAACTTCTGAGCGATATGCCCAAGGCCTCCAGTTCGAGGGAGAATTTTTCAAGTGAGCGTTTGAGTTCGAATTGCTGGTCTTCGGTGTACGAGAGAAGGAGAGAGGTAATCCTGTGCACTGCCGGACTTTCGTCATCCATGTGGCAGCCCAGGCTGCGAGCCAACGGAATGAGGTCTCTGAGGGCCTCATCGGCGTTTTGGTATCTCTGCCCAAGGGTTCGGCGGGTAGACTTTATTATGAATTTTCTAAACGGTTCGGGCAAATCAGGAACCAATTCCGCAGGATCGGGAATATCCTGGTTAACGTGCATATCTACAAGAGCGTTTAAATCATCTTCGGGAAAAGGCCGGACCCCGGTGGCCATTTCATAGGCTGTTATGCCCAGAGAATAAAGATCGGTATAGGGTCCAACCGGGTCCCCCAGGACCTGTTCGGGTGAGGTATAATGCAGTGTTCCCAGAAAACAGAACTCCTCGGATCCCGCGCCGCATGCGAGACCGAAATCGAGAATCTTGAGGCGGTCGTTGGGCAGTATAAACAGATTTGCGGGCTTTATGTCCTGGTGGATGATGCCGCGCTGATGGGCATAGTTGAGGCCCAGGCAGGCCTGAACCACGAAATTGATAGCCCGTGCGACCGGAAGGCGCCCTTTCTGCTGCAAAATTAGGTCAAGCGGATTCCCTTCGAGGTACTCCATTATGATGAAGATAGTGCGGTAGCATTCCTCAATATCATATACATTTACGATATTCCTCTGGTCCATGCCGGCGATCAGTTGGGCCTCATTTCTGAAGCGATCGGCAAATTCGGTGTTCTGGGCCATATCATGGCGCATCATCTTGATAGCCACCGGAAAATTAAGGACCTCATGCAAGCCCTTGTAAACGATGCTCCACCCTCCTTTGCCGATTTTGCGCTTTATTACGTATTTTCCAACAGTTCGATCGGGCGTATGGCAAGAGCTATCGAAACGGCTTGCCACCAGTTCGGTCAGAAAGTACCTGATATCGGGGTACTTATCCGCGACACTCTCGAAATCCTGCTTACTCAATTTCCAGCAGATCACGTCTGTTTCAGCATCAACGTGCGCGGAGCGGGGTTCGCCGGTTATAACGGCCATTTCTCCAAAAATTCCCCCATCCTGAATCTGATCTATATTATGTGCTTCCCCCTCTGTTTCTATACTGACCGAGCAAATGCCCTGCTGGAGGACATAGAGGTAGTCTCCAGGGTCCCCTTGCCGGATAATTCTGTCCCCCCGGAGAAAATTTTCCTGCTGGAAGCAATTCAACAGGTCACAAAAGGCGTGCCTGGGGACCCAATCCATCAGGAGGGTCCCGGCCAGGAATTCGATGCACCTGGCATAGAGCAGGGGAGTATCCCGAGCATCCGTGCATGCCCGCAATGGTTCGAGAAACTCAATGCCGACCTGGAACGGTTCATCAGGGGCGGCGCGCGACCATGCCGCCCGAACCGAGGAAAACCTCCATTCATGGTTCTCGGGGTCCCTGTAAATCAGCGCCCAAGGGGATTTAATGTTAATGCTCCGGGAAGACTCGATTAAGGCCCCGGATTCGCTCAGATTGTAAATGTCGACAAACCGGGGGAGGTGAAGACCGTGAGCGGAGCTGGAATTTTCATCAGACAGAAAGACGGCCCCCAAAGAAGGCGGGTCCAGCGCTTTGCGCGTTTGCCTTCTTTTTTCAGGGTTTTTTCTCATCACCGCTTCTCCGAAGTGCAGATGTCAATTAACCGCAGAGACGCAAAGGACCCCAGTGGCTTCTTTTGTCAGATCATCGATTCCCGTTTTTTCTCTGTGCCGCTGGGTCTCTGTTACGAAAAGTTCCTTAGGCNNTGTCCCGAAGGGACATGAAAAACTGTCTCGAAAGGTTTTGGTGGGCTGCGCTCCGCTTACGCCCGGCACCCCACCTACGAATCTTTTCATGGTTTAGGTCAGCCCGCAGCGACATGAAATGCTGCGGTGAATTCAAACCTACCACAGTCGCCTGGCGTTAAACTCGGGAAAACCAAGGGCGACTATTTTCGCCGCAGTTTTTGCGATGTCATAAGGCACAAATCGTATTTCGAGACTTTGCTCGATGTTGTCCCAAATTACATATTTGGCGTTATTATTGTTGCCGTCCCTGGGTTGCCCGACACTTCCCGTTGCAATGATGTACTTTGCATCCCCGTTGAGTTTGAATGTCCCCTGTTTCAACGCGCAGCGCCTGATTTTACCCTCGTTGAACGACACGGCTTCCAGGGTATGGGTATGGCCGACAAAGCAAATCTGCCGTTCCATTTGGTCGAAAAGAGACTTCAGACCCGAATCGGTCCACTCAAAGATGTACTCGGTAATCGACGCCGGAGGGCAGCCGTGCACAAAAAGGGCCCCCTGGAAGATCAGTGTTGCATCCAGTCCGCTGAGCCAATTCCGTGTGTCGGCGGAAATAAGCTCCTCGGATAAGATGAGCGATTCCTGCGCAGTTTCATTAAACCAGTCAAAGAATTCAGGCTCAACGAGCGCCAACTCATGATTGCCCATCACACTTGGAATTGAAAGCGACCGGATGAGGCGCACGGTCTCCTCGGGATTGGGTCCATAGCCGAAAATATCGCCAAGACAGACAATTGATTCGGCTCCGGCGCTGTCTATATCGGAAAGGACCTCCTCAAGGGCTTCAAGGTTTGCGTGAACATCGGAGATGACGGCAACTTTCATAAATCGGAAAAAACAGCCTCCTTAAGTTAGGGGTCAAAGGGTTGAACATCCATAATACGCTTACGATTTGTCTCCTTTAGCAGGCCTGCCCGGATGCTGCCCGCGAATTGCCGCAAAGTAATGTTCATAGGTGGATTTAGTATCAAGGGCGCCGAATAGAGCCTTACATTCTTCCATGTGAGTGAGGGAATCTTCGAGCGCCTTTGCAAGGTCTTGCCTGGGGTTTAGGGAAATTCTCCCATGGCCCGGATAAAATTCATCAACCTGCAAGGCACTCAAGCGCTGCAAAGAATTGATATAATCGCTTATATTTCCCGATCCCAGAATACCGGAAAGCACGCCTCCGGCCAGAACCGTGTCTCCCGTAAAGAGCAGTTTCATGCTCGATTCATAAAGACAAATACAGCCTGAGCAATGGCCGGGAGTGTGCATCACCCTTATTCTATAATTTCCAAGATCGATGACGGAGTTATCGTGAAGCCAGATATCCGCCCGAAAGGGCTGCGATGTGACATCCAGATACTTGGCCATCATCACGAATTCGTCCTGGAGTGAAATTTTGTTTGCCGCAAGAGGATGCGCGCCAACAACCGCCGTTTCAAAAAAGTGTGAACAGGCGCCAATATGGTCGAAATGTTCATGGGTCAGGATAATCAAGTGTATTTGTGAGGGTTTCAGTCCAAGTTCCGCCAGGCCCTGAGTTAAATTGGGATAATTGGAAGCCGTGCCGGTATCGATAAGAACATTCTTATTTAGACCCCTGATCAGGTACACATGACTTCCGGGCCTTTCCGAGATGAGCTGAAATATGCCCGGCTTGAGTTCGGCAATTTTGGCCTTTTTTTGCGGTTCACTCATCTTGTATTCCTTTTGATATTGGGTGAGATCAGTCTGCCTGAGAAACGGACTCGCTTAGAGATCGGATTCTTTGGCAGAGCACGTGCATAATCACCAGGGCGAATGTGGGCTGATGGCTGACAAGAAAGAGAAATTTATCCTTGTCCAGCGCAACAAGCCTGGTGTCGTCCTCAAGGGCGCAAGCACTCGCACTGCGAGGGGCGTTATCGACCAGGGCCATCTCGCCAAAAAACTCCCCCGGCTTAAATACGCCGAGCTCAATTTCCCCTTCTGTAGAAGTCCGATAGATTTTTACTCTGCCTGACCGGAGCACATACATTTCGGAACCGAAGCTGCCTTCTTCGAAGATGACTTCGGATTTGCCGTATGTTTTCATGAGTCTCTTGAAGCGGACCGAATCAAACGCCATTGACGGTTTCCTCTCTCCTCAGTCAAACCGGAATAATGCATCAACCTAATCAGCAACGGCTGCTGCAAGCACATTTTCACCCGGTTTTCACCCGGAAAACCTCTTGGAACACCTGATAAACTTATTAATTATCCCATACCTTTATGAAACACGCAATTTGATTGTAATATTTAAAGAAACCTTTAGAATCCGATGCCATTGGTAGATATTCGTTCCTGCTGTATAAAGGCGCCAATGGAAGTCAACATTCTCGGATCCGCAGGCTCTGAGGCCCCGGGGCTCAATCCCCCGGCCTTTCTCATCGACAATTTCCTTTTGCTCGATGCGGGCACCGTTTCGCTCGCTCTGGACAAGATCGGCCAATACCCCATAACTCACATATTCCTTACTCATGCCCATTTCGATCATTTGAAGGGCCTGCCCTTCCTGCTGGACAACCTCAACGCCATGAATCCAACCTGCCGGATTCTTGTCCTCAGCGGCAAAGAGGTGATCTCCGATATCAGAAAGCANNCGCAAGCCGGTGGTGATTGGCGACTATCGAATACTGGCCACGAGAGTCAATCACACGGTCCCGGCATACGGGTATCTTGTCGAGCATGCTTCAGGCGCATCTTTGCTTTATACGGGCGATACCGGCCCTACCGAGGCGATTTGGAAAAAGATGCGCGGCCATGATGTAAAAGCTCTCATAGTGGGGGTTTCATTTCCAAACGAGCTGATGTCGCGCGCCCTGGCTACCGGCCATCTGTGCCCGTCTCTGCTGGAAGCAGAGATCCGCAAGATGCCGAGCAAGCCGGGAAAGATTTATATTTCACACCTCAAACCTCCTTTCAGGCCGCAGATCGAAGTTGAACTGGCGGCTATTCCCGGTGTCTGCCTGGAACTGCTGGAGGAAGGCAAGACTTTCAGAGTCCAGTGAGCTTTGCAGGACGCAGAGGAATCGACCATATCGGGAATTACTTCTCCAAAATGGGTCCAAATCTAAAAAAAGCTCATGTCAGCAACATCCGATGAGCATATTCCGAAGAATCACACCCCCAATGCCGATTTTATCGATATCCGAAGTCCCGCTCATCCTTCTTTTCCCTGCCTCCCATGTCCCTGAATCGACCGTGACCGCCGGGGGCGACATGCCATCTCATTTCATCTCAGCCAGTGCGATAAGCAGGGACTGCAGGTTCTCTTTTCGCCGGTCACTTGGATTCATGGCGCATGCGGATTCGGCTGTGCTTTCAGCGTCCCCGGAGACCTTGCGGGTCCATGATCTGCTGTCGGGTCTACGCAGAAAGTTCCGTGTGGTTTGCGGAGGCGTCTCTTAACATGGGCAAAAAGGAGGATGCGGAGAGGTTTTCAGACAGGCGCTCTTGTCCTTGCCCGAAAATGACGCTACAAGACAGACGGGCTTACGTCTGGCGGAAATGGGTTGGGGCTGCGCCTTTTCTTGAGGAGGCCAAAGGTCTTCCGACATCCGGTAAATGTCTTGAGGCATACAATATTTACGGGGCTCTCCCCCTGTCCGCCGATAAGAAAATCCGGGACAAAGCGTTCTTTCCCTTGCCTGCTCGGATAGTGCGCCAGGCAATGTCGAGAATCGGGCGCTTCGGCTGCAAGTGGTGTTTTGTCGATCTACGGACATTAGAGGTCTTGTTGAAAATCCTGCTGATAAATCCATCATGGGGCGGCAGAATGCGTTCTCAGCGATATAACCGTCGCTGGCCCCCACTCGATATGCTCAACCTTGCGGCCCTTCTGCAAAATGACGGACACTCCGCAGTCCTGCGCGACGCGCGGGCTGAGGGGCTTTCGCCGAATTCCATCGGCCGGTTGACGGCATGGGCCGACCGGGTAATAGTCAATACTTCGCCCCTGGACAGATGGCAGTGCCCAAACCTCGAACTCGGCCCCCTTGTCGAATGGACCAGGTCCGTACCGCGAGAAAAGCTCATTTTGTGCGGAGTTCACGGGACTCTCTTTCCCTCCCGGATGATGAAACTGACGGGCGCCCGCATGATAATGTCCGGGGAGCCTGAGGCATCGGGACCCGCTCTTTTCCGCGCTCTTGAACGAAACAGCCCATTGTCGGAAGCGCCCGGCATTCATTGGACGGAAGATGGCGAGATACGCTGCGGTCCACCCGCTTATTTTGCAGACCTTTCAGCTTTGCCGCTCCCGGCTTATGCGCTCGTACGGCCGCAAATGTATGAGTACGAACTGCTCGGAAAGAAACTAGCCCTTATCGAGACCTCGCGTGGTTGCCCGAACCGATGCACGTTTTGCCTCAAGACGATGTATGGATCCAGGGTCCGTCTGAAAGACCCCCGGCAGGTCGCCTCGGAACTCGAACTTGTTCTTTCCCTCGGCTACGAAACCGTCTATTTCATCGACCTCGAATTTACGAGTATGCGGGAAAGATCGCTCGAGTTATGCGAAATCTTCAGCAGGTATGGTTTCCGATGGTGCTGCCAGACCAGGATCGATGCGGTTGACGCTCATTTGCTCCGGCAAATGCGAAAGTCCGGTTGCTCTGTGATTCATTACGGCATCGAAAGCGGGGTTGAGAGAACCAGAAAACTTATCGGGAAACCTTTCTCTAACACACAAATAGAGCAGGCGATCCGGGAGACTCGACAGGCAGGGATTGCGGCAGCCGGTTTTTTTCTCTTCGGATTTCCCTGGGAGACCCCGTCTGATTGGAAGCAAACGGGGCGATTCGCCCGCAGCCTACCCCTCTCCTATGCCTCGTTCCACAGGGTGACGCCCTATCCGGAGACTATTCTGGGCAAAGCGTTTCCACATGAGCCATGGTGGGTTGCCGGCCGGACGGATGCAGGCCGGAGTCCGGACTTGACCAGGATTTTTCTCAAGTTTTACCTGCGTCCGGCATATCTGCGGGATGTCTTCGGCGCCGGGGCCGACCTCGCCGGGGCCTTCCGCCTCTTTTCCGGTTTTTTGTCAGACACGCTCCGCGGCCACGCATCTATCGACGCTGTAAGGCACGGGCAAATCGAAATTGACAGGAAAGGCCTCCCTCCGGAAGGGGGGGGATTTCAATGAAAACTTCAATCGTCAACGCTGCAGTGAAAAATTCACACGTCTTTCCGGGGCCGCCTCCCCTTTCCATAGTGATACCTCTCTATAACGAGCAGGACACTCTTATCCCGAACCTTCGCAAACTGCTCCTCTTTCTTCAGGGCGAGGGGCTCGACGCGCAAATCATCCTCGGGAGCAACGGCTCCACTGACGCGACCGTGAAAATAGGCAGGATGGTCGAGGCGATCCGGCCGGGACGCATCAGCTTCTTTCACATAAACAGCCGCGGCGCTGTGGGACAGGTCTTCCAAATGGCGGCCGCACTCGTTTCGGCCCCAGTTTTGATTTCCATGGATATGGATCTCTCAGTCGATCTTGAATTCATTACCAGGGCGTGGGGTCTGCTCCGGACAAGCGACCTGGTAGTCGGCTCAAAAAAGTCCGGCGCCCAGAGCCGCTCCGCTGCAAGGCTTCTGGGGAGCAAGCTTTTCATCTTTTGCGCCAGGACTCTTCTGCGGCTGCCCTATGACGATTATTCCATTGGCGCAAAAGCCTACAAGGTCGCTTCGGTGCAGCCTTTGCTGCGGGGAATGAGCCAGGACACAAACTACGTGCTCGACCTGCTGTGCAGGGCTAAAAGGGCGGGACTCAGAATCGAGGTGCTGCCGATTGCCTGCGCAGACTGGCGCAAGAGCCGTTTCCGGCTCCTCAGAGAGGCCCTGACACGCTTTCTCTATTTGTTTCGGTTATGGATCGGCAAATTGAAGGGAAGCACAAAGTAAGGCTTTGCCCCGCCGGCCGGCCATTGAGTTTGGCCCTTCGCCTGTTTACACCGGTATTACTTGATGTCCAGCATGGTTACGCAGGACCAGTCTTCCGGGGGTGGATCGATGAGGTATTCTGTGCACCTTTGCTGGTAAAGAAGGGCTGGAGGATCGGCAGGCCATATTTTCGCGATTTCGGTAAACAGGTCGATGGCCTCGATCCATCTTCTCCGGCGAAACAGGTCAATAGCGCGAGACCAGGTCTCAAGCGGTCCGCTAAAATCAGGCTCCCGTTCTTTGGGGCACAACAGTTGATATATGTTTACCGGTTCCGTTTTCCCTTTTACACAGACAATATCGATATCTCTCGCCACGAAGGAGCCCTTTGCCTCGTTCCAGGTGGACTCGCTTATCAGGATTGAGACGCCATACTTCTTGGTCAACCCTTCGAGCCTGGAGGCCAGATTTACGTTATCGCCGATCGCCGTGTAGTCAAAACGCCTCGCCGACCCCATGTTGCCGACAATCGCCACTCCGGTGTTAATGCCTATCCCAATATCCAGCACGGGCAGGCGCCTGTTACGCCATTCTTCCTGGAGCTTTCGGAGCTGGTTCATCATCTCGAGCGCAGTGGCGCATGCCCGGACAGCGTGGTCCCCCTGGGGCAAGGGAGCGCCAAAAAGGGCCATTATAGCGTCTCCAATGTATTTATCGAGAGTCCCCTTCTGATTGAATACAACCTCTGTCATTCGGGTAAAATAGTGGTTGAGTTCCGGGACCAGTTCCTCTGCCGGGCGCTTTTCCGAAAGAGTTGTAAATCCGCGAATGTCCGAAAACATGATCGAGAGCTCCCTTTTGTCGCCCCCGAGGCGAAGCCTTTCGGGATTGGCCAGCATCTCTTCCACCACGGACTGAGGCACGTAAAGACTGAAGGTTTTCCTGATTTGCCGTTTTTCACGCTCTTCCTTCATGTAGCGGTGCATGGTCGTGCCTGAATAGGCAAGCACAAGGCTCATGCAGGGGTAAATATTATTGAGCCACAGTCCCCTTGAGATAAAAACATAATGAGTCAATCCTGCATAGCCTGCAAGCAGGCCTGCGGCTATGCCGACAAGAACGATGCCTCTTGCGAACAATTGAGCGACCAGGAAAATAAGGGCAATTCCGGCCAGCGCGCCGAGGTCGAGCAGTTGGGATGAGCCTGCAGGACGCTTCGCAAAAGACTGCTGAATGATGTTTTCCATAACGGTGCAGTGCAGCTCCACTCCGGGGAATATCGGGTCGAAGGGAGTCGGCCGAAAATCATGCAGCCCCATTGTTGTGATGCCTATCACAACCAGCTTGTCTTTGAGAGATTCGGGCGGGATTTCTCCACGCATGAGCGCTGTCGCCGAGTAGTGCGGAAATGAGAAACCGGGCCCGTAGTAGTTTACCAGGAGTTCGCCCCTGCTGTTCGTCGGGATGGTCGTCTCACCGAACCGGATACCCTCCACCCCGTTCTGATCGAGTTTTATTATTGGCGGTGTATCGGGCAGCGCAGCCGAGAGCATCTGTAGAGCAAGCGACGGGAAAATCCGTCCGTCATAGCGGAGGATGAGCGGCATCCAGCGAATGGAGCCGTCAGGGTCGGGGAAGACGTTGAAACTGCCCGAATATGGGGCGGCCTCGGAGATGATGGCGATGTTGCTTTCTATGCCTGCCTGTTCGAGAAGTTTTCCCTCCGGGGTCGGTCCTTTTGCCAGAACGACGCGGCAGACCGCCTTATCGAGCGCTTCCAGCGGCGGAGGCTCCGGCACGAAAGGACTTCCGCTCGAATAAAAGAACTGCCCCACCACAAGCGGGGCCGCAAGCCCCTCTATTGCTCCGGCGAGAATACGGTCCTCGTCTTGACCTGCGGCTATCGTTTCCAGGTTTGCGATGAGATCGGCCGGCGCGGTTTTCTGCCTTTTGAGCTGTTCCCTGAGATCGAGAATAGCCTTTCGGCGAAGATTGAGATCGGGTTCGAAAAACCCGAAATCGAGCCCGATTACGAGGGCCCCTGCGCTGTCCACGGCCTGGAGAAGCCTGGCCATGTCGCGCCTGGGCCAGGGCCATCGCCCTTCTCTTTTCACGCTCTCTTCGTCTATGGTTACGAACGCGACCTGACCGGATGGTTTTATAATGCCCCTGGAAGTGAAATGAAGGTCCCAGCACTTAAGTTCGATATGTTCCAGCAGGGGAACAGCCAGCAGATACAGGACCGAAATCACGCAGGTCAGCCCCATTATGAACATAAACTCCCAGGAGGAAAGAACGCCTGTTATTCTCCCTCTCCGGGTTGAGCCGGTTTTGGCTAATTTAGGGGGCATCTTATCAGATCTGAAGTCATTTCTGGTTTATGCCAGGGCGCCCGCGCAAAGGCTCCTGCGCCCCAGGGCAAGGCGCCCCCATTACCCCCGCTACGCAGGGGGATGGACGCGGGGGCAACGTAGAAGTCGTAGTGGTGGTCGTAGTTGAAGTCACAGTATACCCTTGAGTAATCCCCAACGGAGGCAGTTGGAACTGGCTTTCAAAATTGGGGAAATCCCCCGGCGTTCCTCCGGTCCCAGGCGGCTCTCCGCCCGTGAAAGCTCCCGATGGTCCGGGAATCGGGATATGCATGTTCAGCATTTGCTCCAATTCGGACATCAGTGCGATCCGTTCCGCGCCGGTGGCGAACCGAGGTGGAGTCGGCAAGTTCAGGCCGTACACCTGGCTTATCATGTTTGCAGTCAGAAGCACCAGCTTATCCGGGGAGTCAAGGCTGAACACGACAATGGAGTTTTCCAGGCAGAAGGCGACCAGCAGCCCACCTGGAACATTCGGATCGAATGCAACAATGAAATCGGTATCGCGGCTCCCCACTACGGCTGTCCGGGTTTGCACCCGAAACCGCCTGTCACGGAAATCCTGAAGGTCCTGTACGGCGAACCTGGCTTTCCCGGACGTCAGTGAAATGAGTCCCTGCCTGGTTTTTTCGGCGGGATTGTATAGATACTCGGTTATTTCGAGGCTGGTGTTCGCGGCAAGTTTCATCCGGCTCAGATCAACGAAAACGATCTCGGCGGAACTGCCGGCGCCGGTCTTTATCCTGTCTTTCAGAAACAAAGGATCGCCGGGTTTGAGCACATCCTGTGTCCCGGCTCTCTCAACGGTCACTGTTCCTGTGAGAATGTCAGCTTTGCCGGTAGGCTCGGGCGCAGCCCGCAGTTGAGGCGCCGCGAGCAATAATACGGCAGCGGCCAGGGCGAAAATGGATTTTCGCGGGAACCTCCCTGCTAAAACTCGAATGTGAGCAGACATGAAAATATTGACCTTTCGTAACTAAAAGGTTCATAAGAACCGCCAATTTCCACCACATTTATATTTGAGTCATTCCATACACGCTGAAACAAGAACACAATCTGCATGTTATCAGTAATGGGGCCGCGCAGGGCTACATACAGGTCCTTTTCGTTGTCCGTTCTGGAGACTTCGCTAAAATACGCCGGGTCGAAACGGTAGTCACGAATAACATAGAACCCGGAAATATCGATAAACCATTTATCCTTCCAGACCGGCCACTGGAATCCTGCCGTGAACTGAGCACTGGAGAAACTGCCCGCGTCCCCCGGTGAAGTGTCGTCCACCCCCCAAAGGACTCCAGCGCGGAGGTGCGCCAGCCCTTTGCGCATCATGTAGTATTCGATTACTCCAACACCGTACAACTGGTCACTGGGAGTAGTGTCATAGAATTGGCGCCACGAGGCCCATCCCAGCATTTGAGTCCTCCACGTCTGCGTGGTGTTGAACGCGAATACAGGGTAGATCGAATGAACATCGGCCTTGGACGATTCACCTGCCCAGTAATGGCCGTAAACATATTCCAGGCTCGCAAAATAAGGAGGATTGTTCCAGTATCCGTAGAGTAAGGGACTGGCCGCGAGCACACTCTCGTTCGGGTGCTCGAAGTAGGTAAGATTATAGTGATTATACCCCGCTCCGAATACCCAGGGGTCGTTGCGAACCAGATCGTAGCGTCCCGTTATTGAAGTGGCCTGCGCAAAATCCGATTCATTGCTCGGATGCTGTATACCGACGGGTGCGACCGGATTCAGCGTTAGATTCGTGTCATAGAGGAAACCGGCCGAGCCGCTGACGTGCCATCGTTTTTCGTTGCGCTCATCGGCTCTCAACATAGTCAGCAAATACGAAACCAGGTCGTTTTGCTCTCGCGTGAGCTTCGTTTTGAGAAGCGATTCGAGCAGCTTTATCGATTCGCCATACTTTTTCTGTTTAGAGAGCGCAGCAGATTCGTACATCCTGGCTTGAAACACGAGCTCGGGCTTTTCGGACTGTGCGTTCCTGAATGCGTCAATGGCTTTTTGGTAATCCTTCAGTTCAAGGTACGCGATTCCCGCCTCCAGATCCGCCCTTCCGGGATCGACCGGCCGGGCTTTCTCGAAAAACCCTATCGCTTCGAGTCTTTTTCCTCTTTTCATTGCAATATGAGCCAGATCGAACCACGCCTTTCCGAACAGCGCCTCATCCTGGTGGACAAGGGCCTGGAAAATCCCTTCGGATTCGTCTAACCGCCCGAGGTTGAAATAAATTACGCCGAGTTCATATTGAAATTCCAGTTGCTCGGGTGATTGCGCAAGCGCCGATTGTATCTGGACCAGCGCCTCATTGTAATTGCCGGCTTTCATTTCCTGAAGAGCTTTTTGGTAGAATGATGCGCCGGGGGAAACCTGAGCGCTGGAAACCAATGCAGTGAAACCAACCAACAGAAAAACCGCAAACCATACTACCCACCGGCACTTCATCTGGTTCTCCATAAAGTGGAAAGAATCCCTGATTGACACACCCTATTTGGCTGGGCCAGCCGTTGCAGGGTTTGAAAGACTCGAGGCCGGGCCGGTCCCATTCCTGTTTTTCGCCGCAACCCAGAATGAATAGGAATCTCCGTTGGTCAGGCCCTTGACGGTTATCGGGCTGCCTGGCCCTGAGGCAGTCTGTCCTGCGCTGGATGTCACAGTATACGAGGTAATGGGGCTTCCGCCGTTTGAGGCTGGGGCCTGGAAGCTCACCTTTGCCTGGGCGTTGCCCGGCGTTACACTCACGACTGTCGGCGAGCCCGGAACTCCGGCAGGCGTTATGCTGTTGGAGGGCGTTGAGGCCGGCCCGGTCCCAATTGCGTTGGCCGCCGTCACCGTGAATCTATAGTCGGTTCCGTTGTCCAGACCCGTCACGGTTACCGGGCTCGCCACAGTTGTGAATGTGTATATGACGCCGCGGCACGTCGTAACGATGATACTCGTTAAAGGGCATCCGCCGGTTTTTTTCGGCATAGCGAAGCTCACTGTCGCCTGACCGTCGGCCGCCTTTGCGGTTACGTTTGTAGGCGCGCTCGGAAGACCAAGAGGCGTTACGCTGCTGGATGGATACGATGACGGACCGGTCCCAACCTTGTTTGTCGCTGTCACCGAGAATGTATAGGCGGAGCCGTTGGTCAGACCATTCACGGTTATCGGGCTTGCGCTGCCCTTGGTTTTGATGTTGCCGGGGCTCGAAGTCACAGTGTAGCCCGTTATGGCGCTGCCGCCGTTTGATACGGGGGGCGTGAAGGACACCTGGGCCTGGGCGTTGCCAGCGGTTGCGCTCACCGCGGCAGGCGCTGAGGGCGCCGTGGGGACAGCTTTCGGGGTCACGCTATTGGAGGGAAACGATGCAGGTCCTGTCCCATCGGCGTTTGTTGCAGTCACCGTGAAGGTGTAGGCGGTCCCGTTGGTAAGCCCCGTAACGATGTGAGTGGTTAAAGTCGTTCCGGCCATGGCGTCTTGACCGTCCCCGGAATTCGAGGTCACGGTGTAGCCCGTTACGGGGCTGCCGTTGTTTGATGCGGGAGGCGTGAAGCTGACCGTCGCTATGGCGTAGCCGGCCCGTGCGCTAACCCCTGTCGGGGCGCCCGGCGCCGTGGCTGGAATTACCGGAGTGGAATCGCCTGAGGCCGGCCCCGTCCCAATGGCGTTTGTCGCAGTCACCGTGAATGTGTAGGCGGTCCCGTTGGTGAGTCCCGTCACGGTTATCGGGCTTCCCGCGCCTGTGGGCAGTGCTCCGCGGGGGATAGCGGGATTCGAGGTCACGGTGTAGCCCGTTATGGCGCTCCCGCCGTTTGATGCGGGCGGCGTGAAGAATACCTGGGCCAGGGCGTTGCCGGCCGTTGCGCTCACCCCTGTCGGTGCGCCAGGTGTCGTGTATGGAGTTACCGGGGTGACGGAGACTCCTGCCGGACCGGGCCCCGCGGCGTTTGTAGCCGTTACCGAGAAGGTATAGGCGGTCCCGTTGGTAAGTCCCGTCATGGTGTGAGCGGTTGAAGCCGATCCGGCGTTGGCGTCTGTGCCGGCTGCGC
>PLSV01000360.1 GCA_003165235.1 Syntrophobacteraceae bacterium | reverse complement strand
AAGAAAAATTACCCGGATTATCCATGTTCCCCTCAAGTTGTTCGCTTCACCGGTTGATGCCAGGGGCCCGTAAAGAAGCCCCAGTTCCAGTTGGTCAATACGATCACAAAGAAGAGGATAAACTGAATAGTCCTGCCTAGACTGCCTGTCCGCTCAGTTCGGGGTATTGGACTACCGGCACCTGCTCGCCATTATCGAGCCACTTGTTCCAGGTCAGGTCTTTCATAGACAAGAGGCCGAAGATAAGCGCCTGGACAATCTGCAAAGTTTCTAAAGGATGCCCATTCAGGCGCCCAAGGATTTACAAGCGTTTTGAGCGCTCCATGATTTCCCCGGCCTCCGGCTTTACCGATGGCATCTGACTTCACTGTCCTGCCGGGAGGGTGCGTGCTATATAAGACAGGGAGAACCGGGGTGTCAAATGAAAAGGACGAGCTAAGGTTAGTAATTGAGCGCCACATCGGTATGTTAGCACTGTAGCATTTCCCGGGATTCATTCTAATTGACTGCACTCGCGGCAAGTCCCAGGACATCTATGACAAGGTGGCGACTGCGCTGCAATAGCACCTGGTGGATGCTTATGCGCAGGATGTCAAAAAATATCGGCTTGCGGGGCATGAGGCTATCTCCCATCTAATCCTTAAAGGTCAATGACTGAATCGGCCTGATTGCTAACCGGTTTTCGGGGAGATGGCAAAGGTATTATTATTGGGAATTCAAGTGCATACTCAAAGATTCCATGCTGTGCGATTTTTCTGTGCAGCTTAGTTTCTTAAACAATCGATGCAGCGCATCCAGGACAAAATCAATGTGGTGATCTTCATGGGTGGCCATGAACGCCGTGCGGATTACCGCCCGTCCTTGGCGAACGGCCGGATAGACGGCCGGGAGAGCAAAAATTCCATGCTCCAAAAGGTCCCTGGCAAAATAAGCGGCTCTTATTTCCGAACCGACAGGTATGGAGATTGATGTCTCGGAGCGGCAAGTCCACTAAAGAAGAAAAGAGTTATGAACAACTCACATAGCGGTCATGCAATGCACCCGCATTCCAAAACAAGCGATAGGAGAGCCTGGGAGCATGATGACCGCTCGGCAAACTCGCTTACATTTTCCGTGGAATTGAGTAAAAGCAACTGGGAAGCTGGGAACCCTTGAGCAATGAGCACGCACGCCTCGCCGAGCGTCGAGATCGAGGCGTGCGGGTTGCCTTGAAACTTTTTGTCACCTCTTCTTGGGCAAAGCGGCTTCGATGTAAGCGCCGATGGTGCTGTCGATGAACTCTGCCAGACTTGTTATCGCGGGATCGGAGATGTCTTTGGTGACCCGGCCGGTCTGAGTGCCGCCCCTCTTGCTGGAGACTTCAAATTCGAGCGTGAGGTACTTGAGCCCCGTGGGGGTCCCTGACCCGCCTGTCACTCCATAGGCTGCTCCCCCGGCTGCTCCCTGAGCGGCCCCCTGTCCCCCACCGCCTGATATAAGCCCGCCCAGCGCACCCAGGATAGCTCCAGTGGCCGCTTTGCCAGCTGCCTGGCCGGCTACCTGGCCGGGGTCCACCTGCGTGTACTTTGCGGTAACGCGGATCTGGATAGCGGCGCGGGCGGGGTTGTCGGCCGTATCGTAGCCGATGTTTTCCAGCGTCTCGTCGGTGTCCTTAAAATAAGTGAGATTAGGAGGCAATCCGGGGACATTGAAATTGGTGGCCGTGACGGCGACTGTTTTGTCCTTGGGCCCGGTCCTGACGTAAATCATCTGATCGGGCGGCGGAGTGTATGGCTGAGCTTTTGCGGCCGGCTTGGACTGTTGCCCTCCCCGGTCGGTCTGGGCCTCGACGGTCGCAGGGACGCAAGAAAGAGAAATGAACAGGACTGCAAGTATGCAGGGCACGAGGGCTGATTTGATAGAGGAGTTCTTCTTCATCACTTCTTCCTTTCTCAATATTATGGTCTGGGTAATGCCGCAAATGGGTAAAATAAATATAGATGCCTAGAGCCAAAAGAGAAGAGTGGAGGCAGAAAAGTGGAGGCAAACTCTCGCTACTCTCCCTTCACTATTCACAGGCACTTTATTCATTCATCTCGAAATGTCAAATTGAATTCATCTCAGCGCTTTAAGGTGTGTATAAATGTAGACCGGCATGTTCCTGCCGGATGTCAGCGCCTGATGTGCATTATCCCAAAAATTCCTTAAAGAAAGAGGTCAACATTGCCGAATGACGTATTGAGACCCTGACAAAGAAAGCTCAGTCAGCAGGCGCCGTTTCCCGGTCAGTCCCGGCCGCTTGAGCCGGTTAAGTGTTGGGTTTCCCGTTTACTCGCTTAAAAGGAAGGTGCATGGCCTCGCTTGAAAAAGGCGAAACTACAGGTCGAACCCCGCCAAGTTTTTTCTCGGATCTCGACGACAAGGAACGAATCAGGCTTTTCAACACCGGAACGATTCGGACCCTTGCCGAAAAAGAGCCTCTGTTCAAAAAGGGATCGCCTGACAAAACCATATATTGCGTTCTGAGCGGCGCATTGAAGGTTGAATACCGCGACATGGATCTTCTGGGCTTCAGGTTCAAAGCAGGAGACCTCATTTCCGAGACAGGTCTTTCATCCAGCAAGAGCAGAATTTCGTCCGTTATTGCGGAGGAGGCGTCAACCCTATTCTCTTTGGACCCCGTTGCGTTCGGCACGCTTGGGGTCGAAACCCGGACAGCAATTCTCAAAAGACTTCACGACACGCTGCTTTCACGGGTGGATGTTCTCGGGAAACAGAAAGAGTCCACCCAGCTACGGGAAGCGGCTCTTATAAGGTATCTCAAGAAGTCCCGGAAACCTCTGGGAAAGTTCGAGCAGTCGGAAATAATCGTAAACATTGTAAAAAACATTCCAAGGCTCCCCCTGCATATCACGCACATGATCGAACTGCTCGCAGGCCAGACGGCTTCGGCAAAAGAGGTGGCCGCCCTCGCAAAACAGGACCCCTCGCTCGTGGTGGACATCCTAAAGACGATAAACTCCTCCAGGTATGCCCTCCAGACGGAAATCTCGGACGTCTCCTACGCGATTACATACTTGGGATTCAACGAGGTCTATCAGATCGCCATATCCCGCGGCCTCATGAAGTCGATGCCGGATTCGGACGAGTTCAGGGAGGTTTACCGCCACTCTCTTTTCCTCTCCTACATCGCAGCCGAATTATGCCAGTCTTACGACAAGAACAGGGCGGCGCTCCTTAGCACGATTGGCCTTCTCCACGATATCGGACAAACGGTGATTCTACTTCTTCGAAAACAAAATCCCAAGTGGTCTCTCTTTATCGAGATGCTGGACCCTGGCAAGCTGGGGGCCATGCTCCTAAAGCAGTGGAACATCCCGAAACAGGTCTGCCAGACAATAGAATACCAGGCCTATCCAGCCTTCTGTCCTCCGGCCGAAGTCCCATCGGACCAGAAAGTAAATATCGCCCTCCTCTATGTTGGACACGCCGCCTGCGACCATCTGAACAACGGGCCCGCCGACGCCCTCGATCACCCCTACCTTGATGATTATTTGCGCCTGCTCAGGTTTGGCTCCCAGGGGATAGATCAAATCTTAAAAAATGACATTCTCCAAGGCCTGAGCACAAAGTCGCACAGATTGCCGGACTTTGTGCGAAAGCGCCTTGCCCTGGGCCGCCTGAGCGGCGCTAACTGACCATGGCCAAGGCCCCGCCTTTATGGTCGGCCTCCAGGAGATGGTCCGAAGGCCTGCAATCCCGGATAGCCTTCGAATAAAATTCCGAATAAGCTGGTTGATTCGGATCCTTTAGTCTCAAAAAGAGTTTTTTGCAGCATGAACACTATTTAAGAACCAGGGGGCAAGCGCCGATAATACAGGCGAAATCAGGGTGGAGAAACCAGAGTTTTTGCCTCCTGACATTCCCGTTGAGGTTAGCGGGAACAATCTCCGAATGATTCTTTAATTGTCCGGAGGAGTCTTCAGCTTTTGCATCTATTACTCCGGGTTTGGGCTGCCGCCCGGACTCGCTGTCGTGCCGAGCAGGGGAGCGTATTATGAAAAAATTCGAAGGGCTGGTGCGTTCATGTGTGCGAGGAGGGTTTTCAGATCTACACATTACGGGCGGACACCCTGTTGTTTTCCGGAAAGACGGAGTGATTGGCTTCGCCAAAGAGCGCCTCTGGACAGAGGAAGAAATGGATGCCTTTGTCAGCAAGATTCTCAGTTACCGGCAATTCCAGATTCTCCACAAACGGTGGTCGGTCGATTTAGCCATGTCAATCAGCAATGTTCGCCTCCGGATGAACATCTTCAGCACCGCCAGGGGTCTTAGCCTTGCCATCCGCATTCTGCCCGGCGCCGTCCCTGACATCAGCAGCCTTAACCTTCATCCATCTCTTCACGAAATCAGCCAGATGCGCTCCGGCCTGGTGCTGATATGTGGTCCCACAGGCTGCGGTAAATCCACTACGGCAGCGGCTGTAATCGGTGAAATAAATAAGAACCTGCCAAGGCACATTGTAACCCTGGAAGATCCTATAGAATACAAAATGCTTTCAAAGCAATCCTTCGTGGAGCAGCGTGAACTCGGCACTCATATACACTCCTTCAAGCAGGGGCTCATAGATGTCCTGCGGGAAGACCCTGATGTGATAGTGGTGGGTGAGCTACGCGATCCCGAAACGATCAGACTGGCCCTGAACGCCGCCGAATCGGGCCATCTTGTGATAGCGTCGCTCCATTCCAGTAACTCTGAAGAGGCTCTCTACCGTATGTTCAATTCGTTTCCGCCTGATGCACAGGAAGCCATTCGCACTCAACTCGCCGCAACGGTGGGCTGGTTGATAGTCCAGCAGTTGGAATATCTTCCGAAGGCGGGATTCCGTGTTCCAGTGCTCTCCATATTGCGGGGCACCGCTGCGGTTAAGAATATTATCCGGGATAACAAGCTCGCCCAGTTGGAGAGCACTATGCAGACGGCAAGGGGGGATGGAATGTTCACCGTGGAGGGCTATAAAAAAGACTATCTTGATAAGACATCTTCATTTCAATCCCCATCGAATATTCTTAGCCCGTCTGCAGAGCCTGAAGGCGACGTGACTTATTTTTCTCGTCTTCTCGACCCCGACGCCACTTATAAGGGACCTGCGGATTGGACCTGACCTGCCTCTGATTTGGCTGGCTGCGGGGAGGGGCCAACAGGCATGCTGATGGAATCAGGTTCTGTCCGGACTTTTTGTCCTGGAGGCTCGCTGTCGCAGGAAAGCTGGATTGATTTCTTTGACAAGTTGTATTACATTTTAGGTGTCATGCTCCAGTTCGAATCCCTACGCGGTCCCCTGGACTGGGGAGTCCGTTTGTTGGGGCAAGCGCCGAGAACCGGTATGGAAGGTCTTGGGCGAGCATTCGATGGAGCAGGCGTGGCATTTACACAAGCGGGGAGGTTGAAACTTGGAATTACCTACCGAGGCCCCTCAGATGCGACCATGACGCGCATCTGAGGGGCCTTCCATTTTGCACCCCCCTCGGATTTTCAGGCCAAAAAATTTTGCCCCAAAAAACCCGAATCGTAAACCGCCAGGTGTTTCATCGCATGCTTACGGATGGACACTAACGGGGAGCAGAGGTGGCGCCTGCCGCATCTATCGAGCACCTGGTAAAATCGATCTGCTTGCCGCATTTTTTGCAAACATGCTTCTCGCCGAATTCATCCGAGAAGATTTCTTTTTCTGCACCGCATTCCGGGCAAAAACATGAGAAAGACTGCAGGTTCTTCAATGCCTCGAATCCTGGACAGTGTTGAGGCGTCGTCATTTGTCATCTCCTCTTTAATAGATTTCAGTTGTGGTTACGGGCGCACGCCACCGGATGCCGATCCGAGTATCTCGATGCTCCTCGAGCCCTGCAACCCCGTCACAGCCAAAGCCTGCCAAGCCTGCCCCGGACCTGATCCGGGGGATGCCCAGCCGAAGCTTCGAGCGGCGACGCCGGCCTGGCAATCCCGGCCGCGCCGCCTCGCCGCCGTTCTCAGGACCGGCCGAAGCGCATAGAGCCGATCTCCCTCAGAGCAGCCCTGGCTTCATCGACCGTCATTCCAAGCTTCCATGGCTCCATGAACCCGCAGAGCATGAGTTTCCAGCCTTCGTCATCATGGAGGATATCGACATCATCTTCGCACGTGACGCCGCACCCTTGCTCTCCCAATATTTCAAACAGGGTCTCCCTGATCTGCTCTTGGCCTTCCATATCAAAATCTCTCCCGATTCTCAGATTCGCAAAAACAACTGTAATTATCCATTAGTGATTGTTCTAATTACGATGCTCAGGTTGGGCAATGCCTTTAAAAACTGATTGAGGAATTGAGGAATTAAATCCCCAAAATCCCTTAATTCCTAAATCCTTGAATCCCTGGCTCCCTAAATTGGAGATTTTTCAATCATTTAATGCATCCCCAACGCTTCCCGAAGATAGGGCGCGGTATAGGAATCTTTTGAGCGGGCGACCTCCTCGGGGACGCCGGCGGCAACGATGCGCCCACCGCCTTCTCCACCTTCGGGGCCGAGGTCTATAACGTAATCGGCCGATTTGATCACGTCCGGATGATGTTCGATTATGATAATCGTGTTCTGCTGGTCCACCAGTTTTCGCAGGACGTGCAGGAGCTTGTCGATATCTTCAAAATGGAGGCCGGTCGTGGGTTCATCGAGGATGTACAGTGCTTTGCCCTGGCCCCGCCGGCTCAATTCAGCAGCAAGCTTGATCCTCTGGGCCTCGCCTCCCGAAAGAGTGGTGGCCGGCTGGCCCAGCCGTATATATCCCATTCCGACGTCGATGAGCGCATCGAGCTTATAACGGAGCGCCCGGAAATTGCCGAAAAAGGCCGCTGCCTCGTAAACAGTCATCTCCAGGATTGAAGATATCGAGCAGCCCCTGTAGGTAATGTCCAGCGTCTCGGGGTTGTACCGGCTCCCCTGGCAGACTTGACAGGTAACGTAGATATCGGGCAGAAAATACATCTCAATCCGTTGAAGGCCTTCGCCGCGGCAGTGCTCGCACCGGCCCCCTTTCGCGTTGAACGAAAAGCGGGCAGGAGAATACCCACGAGCGCGGGCTTCGGGCACGCGTGAAAACAATTGTCTGATGAGGCCGAATACTCCCGTGTAGGTTGCCGGAATGGAGCGCGGGGTCCTGCCGATCGGCGATTGATCGACCAGGATCACTTTTCTCAGGCGTTCGGCGTTATCCAGGCTGGAGAACGGGGCGGGATAAGTCTCGATGTTATAGATTTTTCGGGCCAGCGCACGGTAGAGCGTATCCAGAACAAGGGTGCTCTTGCCCGAGCCGGAAACGCCTGTGACGCACGTCATACATCCGTAGGGGAAATCAGCGGAAATGGACTTGAGGTTGTGTCCGCAGGCCCCGGTGAGCCGAAAAAAATCCCCACCTTTTTTCCGGCCTTTGGGAGTGTGAATCTGCTTTTTACCCGACATATAGAGTCCGGTAAGCGAGGCGGAGCAGTTTGCGATCCCTTCGGGCGTTCCCGAGAAAACGACCTCGCCTCCCTGCGTTCCGGCCCCCGGTCCCATATCGATGACGTGGTCGGCGCGCAGGATCGTCTCCCTGTCGTGTTCGACCACGACCAGGCTGTTACCGGCGTCCCGGAGCCGCAACAGGATGTCGAGAAGCCTTCGGTGGTCGCGCGGATGCAGGCCGATGCTGGGCTCATCGAGAACATAGAGCACGCCGGAAAGGCTCGAGCTGAGTTGGTGAGCCAGTCGAACGCGCTGGGCCTCGCCACCTGAAAGCGTATTTGAGGACCGGTCCAGGGTGAGATATGGCAGCCCAAGTTCGATCAGGTTGTTCAACCGGCTAACGATTTCTTTCTTTGGGCGTTCTAAAATCTTGCGCCCGGATTCATCAAGATCGAGTGCTTCGAGCCACTGCGCTGCCGCGGCCGGATTCATCGCGGAGACTCGATCTATCGAGAGGTCTCCGAGCCGAACCGAGAGAGCGGCTTCGTTTAGTCTTCTTCCCTTGCAGGCCGGGCAGGGAGGAGGCTCGGAGCTAAGTCCGGGAACCTCGGGGGCCTCCTCCGTATCCGCCGCAATGGGATCGGACCCCTGCGTCGCCGTTTGTTCTTCGTCCGCTCCGGCAAATCCCAGTCCCCGGCACACAGGGCACATGCCGGCGGGGTGCTGGAAAGAAAACAGACCCGGCGTAAGCTCGGGCCCCGTATACCCGCACGAGGCGCACCGGGCCGATTCAAAATAGAATTTTTCCCAGCCTTCGGGAGTTGCAATCGCGGCTGTTCCTTTTCCAACCCTGAGGGCAAGCTCCAGCGAATCGATGAGCCGCCTGCGCTTTTCTTCATCCATCACGAGCCGGTCAATCACAATTTCGATCAGCCGGGAGGGCCTGCGGGGGAGCGAAGGAAGCGGGTCCAGCTCATAGACCGATCCATCCGCGCGAACCCTGCCGAAACCATCGCGCCTCAGCCTTCTGAGCAGGTTGGGCAGTTCCTTTTCCGCGACCTCGCCAAGGGGCGCAAGGAGCAGTATCCGGCTCTTCGGCGGCAAGCTCTCCGAGAGGTCGGCCAAGATCCCTGGGACCGTCCAGGTCCGGACGGGCAAATCGCAGTTCGGGCAAAAGATTGTGCCTAGCCGAGCGAAAAGAAGCCGCAGGTAGTCGTAAATCTCGGTCAGTGTGCCGACAGTAGACCGGGGATTATGCGGCAAGCCTTTTTGTTCGATTGCAATCGAAGGGCTCAGTCCCACGATCTCATCGACAAGCGGCGCGTTCAGCCTTCCGGCCATCTGGCGCGCATAGGTGGACAGGGCCTCAAGATAGCGCCTCTGCCCTTCGGCGAAAAGGGTGTCGAAGGCGAGCGAAGATTTGCCCGAGCCGCTTACCCCGGTGATTACGACGAAGCTGTTTCGAGGGATTCGCAGGTCAATGTTTTTGAGGTTGTTCTGGCGCGCTCCCCTTATGTAGATCGATTCGTGGGCCATACTTGCACGTCTTTTCTGTTCCGGGCGATAAAAGCCGCGAGACTCACGGCTTTCATGAGGCTGCCGGGAGCGGCTGTTCCCATGCCTGCAATGTCGTAGGCGGTCCCGTGATCGACCGAGGTGCGCACGACCGGAAGCCCGAGGCTGACGTTGACAGCTTCATTGAAATGAACGAGCTTCACCGGTATAAGCCCCTGGTCGTGGTACATCGCCACAACTGCGTCAAACTCATTTGACATGGCGCGATGGAAAACGGTATCCGCAGGCCACGGACCGCTGATACGGGCGTAAAGGCCGCTCCCGCTGGCGCCTGTCTGCAGGGGAGCGGCTTCGAATTCCTCGATTACGGGCCTTATAACTTCAATTTCCGCGCGCCCGAACTTCCCGGCTTCCCCCGCGTGCGGATTGAGGCCTGCAACGGCAATGCGAGGCGATTTCACGGCGAAGTCCCGAGACATCGACTCCGCCGTGATGCGGACGACTTTCCGAAGCAGCTCTTTTGTGAGCAGGCCCGGGACGTCGGCCAGGGCCACGTGAATCGTGGCGAGCGCCACCCTGAGCCTGGGTCCGGCAAGCATCATAACCACGTCTTCGGCCAATGTTAATTCCCGTATGAATTCGGTATGCCCTGGAAAGGGAAACCCCTGCCTGTGAAGCTGTTCCTTGTTTATGGGACACGTGCAAACGGCATCGGCCGACCCGGCTACGGCGAGCCCGACTGCAGTCCGAATGCAGGAGACCGCCGCCTCGCATGCAGCAGGTGTTGGTTTGCCGAATTCTATATCCGCCGGCGTCAGCCCTGCCGTCGAACCGCCGTCCAGGGTGGCCGGCGCCAAAACAGGGATCGAGCCCGAAGCTATCGTAAGGGCTACGGTGCGAATCGACTTCAGCATTTCTCCGGTCATCGGCCGGATAACCGCGGATGAACCGAGGAGCTTGATTGCGCGCTCGAGCGGGAGGCTGTCTGCAATCACCAGTGGAACACACTCGCCCGGAAACCCCGGCGAATCGAACGCTTTAACGATTATTTCCGGCCCGACCCCGCATGGGTCTCCCATTGTTATAGCAACAATCGGCCGCGTGTTTAACCCTTTCTCGGTTTGTCCCAGCCTATCCACCAATCCCCATCCTGTTTTACAACAGCAGTATATTCAGTGTACATGAGAGATCCATCCGTGCCTGGCTGGCACAAAACTGCCAAAAGGCGGTGCCGCGTTCCAAAATAGTATTTCGCTTGACGGTAATATCAGTCATTTCCCAACAGAATTCAAGTACGGCCGGACTGCGTTGGGTCATTGAGCACTTGGGAGAGTAGCACAACAGGTGATGACTTACATCGGTCATCCCGGCAGAACTTCTATTCAATTTAGGTCAAGAGTTGACCGAAGGGCATTTCTTTCCGTGAGCCGGCGAATGATCTCATCTCTCGCTTCCGTTGAAACGCTTCCGACTACCTCCAATACTTCAGCCTGAAATTGCTGGACAGCCCGCATATCGAAAAGCGCCTGGAAGATTTCGAGCTGCAGCTTTAGTTGCTCCCGGATTTCCTGCATGGCCTTTAAAGCCATTTCGCGTGGGTCCTTGAATTTGTACTCGGTTACTTTCTCTTCCTGCCCCCGGACCTTGATTTTCCGGACCTGAGATTCGATCACCTGAAGAGCATCGTTTTCGCCACGGTTCCAGCGCATGAGCAGGTCGAGCAATTCGTTAGCGTCGCGGTTGATCTTCTGCAATTGGTCCAGCGCGTTGATTTCGCGGTCAACAATCTCATGGGCTGCCCGGATGGTTACCTTCCGGTTTATGGCGATATTCAACGCCTTCAACCGTCAGGATACGGTCGCTTTGTCCTGCCTTTACGGGTATTTCAAACTGTGGATCGACGATCGAGAGAACTGCCATAAACCGGGCTGGTACTATGAGCAGCGTTTATGTTAATTGTTATTAGGGTCGTCGATTAAAATCTCGACTGTTATTCAGATAATGGAGTAAATATAAGCAAAGCGAGCTACAAAGTATGACCGAATATATCCGAGTCGGCAAATCCTCGAGGGTTTAATAATGGAACCCACCAGCCTAAATTCAAGTCCCCGGCTGAGCGAAAAGGTTGACATCCTTATCATCACTGCTGTTAAGGACGAACGCGATGTAGTTCTTCGCATGGAAGAGGATTGGAAAGAACAACCCGATTCGAGTGGCTTTCCCTACCACGTGCGCAAAGATTCCGCCGGACTTATTTGGGCTCTGGCCCGCAGCGTAGATATTGGATCTGATTTTGCGGCAAACATTGCGACCCGCCTGGTAGGCATTCTAAGGCCCCGCTGCTTGGCCATGGTAGGTGTCTGCGCTGGATGGCGCGAGAAAGTGCGACTCGGCGATGTGATCATAGCGGAGCGCCTCTTTCGCTATGATTCAGGCAAACTCCGTGCATTTTGCGAAGATCGAGTCCGGATGGACGAGGTTTTCCAGGACATTCGCACCTACAACCTCGAACCGCGGTGGCGACAGAGCGCCGAAGATTTCCATTCCGACTGGACAACCACAGTCAGGGTAATTTCACGACCATTGGGTTATATGTCTCAAGAGGTTTGGCTGCTTTACTCGCTAAATGATGCTGAATCTGGGTCAGTCCCACCTCCACGAGAGATGCCGGAACGTGGTGCATACTGCCCGGATTGGACAGATGTTGTGACCCGGCTCGAGAAACGTGGTTTCATCACGCTCCAGGGTGGCATACGACTCACCGACGCCGGTCGAAATTACGTATGTGAGCTTCGTGATCGCTTTCCGGCCGGGTATCCCACCGAGCGAAAGCACCCAAAAGCCTTTGTAGCTCCAATGGCCACGGGCAATCGGGTGATGGAGGATTCCGAAATATTCCAAACGATCCACCGCTATGTGAGAAAGGCGCTCGCCATCGACATGGAGGGGGCTGCTGTCGCTGCTGTCGCCGAAGTTGAAGGTGTGGAGCACTGTCTTGTCGTCAAGGGTGTGCAAGACCATGCCGATTCTAAAAAAGACGACCGATTTCGAGAATATGCCATTGAGGTCTCTATCGATTCCTTGCAGCTTTTCTACCTCACCAACTCGGGGCTCCAACGCGGGTTGCTCCCTTCATTGTTCCACAGCACGAAACACTAAATTTCACAGGTCGCGAGGATGAGCTGAAGTCGCTTGAACGGGTTATCCTGGATCAGCGGACTAATCGGTCATGCACGATTGCAGGCCTCACCGGCACTGGCGGTATCGGCAAGAGTGCTCTGGCAGTTCATTTTGCTTCGTTATACCGCGACTGTTTTCCGGACGGTGTAATCGGTTTGCGTGTAGATAACAAGAGTTTAGATACTATCGCCCGCGAATTCGCCCGCAACACCGGGGAGATAATCGAGCCGGACGATGAGCGCGGTTCGTCAGCGATAATGCAGTCAGTGTTCAGTGGTCGTAACGCCCTGCTAATTTTCGACAATGCTGAAGCGCCTGACATCCGCCAGCTTATACCTGGCGGTCGCTGTGGAGTAATTATTACCACACGCGATCGGGGGCTTTCGGTACTGCTCGATGTGCCGAGAGTCGCACGCATAGAAGTGCCTGTATTGTCGATGGATCGTTCGCTCGATTTGTTGCGAACACGCCTGGGCACACGGGTGGACGCTGAATTGGATGCGGCTCGTCGAATTGTAACCCTTGTTGGAGGGCTGCCGCTCGCTCTCCAGATTGTAGCCGCTATCCTAGAAATCCAATCCTGGCGAAGGCTCTCTGATTTTGCTGATATCCTGAAAAAAGAGCGCGACCGGCTTGCAAAACTGGCGATCCGCGGCGATCCGCACTTGGATGTCCGTGTTTCGTTCTCAGCCAGTTTAAAGCTATTGCAGCCCGAGGAAATCGATTTTTTTGCATGTCTGGGCATTTGCCATCCCGACGGCTTCGGACTGCATTCGGCTTCGGCTGCGGCCAATGCTGAAATTCCCTTTGCTGAAGAACGGCTCGGATATCTCTACCGGCTTTCTCTTGTCAATCACCCCGAAGGCATGGAAGGTATTCGGTTTGTCCTACACCCGTTGTTGCGGTTGTTTGCGCTAGAACTTGCCGAAGAGTGTCACCTCACCGACGCAGCCGCTGAGCGTTATGCGCGGCATTTTATTGCTCTGGTGAAAGCTACTGCCGAAGAAGAATCTGAAAAATCGCCTTTGATGGCGGACGAAATCGGTGAGGCGGTAGTCGCTGCCGAATGGCTGCTGGTGAATAGGGAAACAGATTACGAGTATCTTATACGCCTGGAGCCGCTTTTGCATCGGCATGGCTTTTGGAAGGAAGCGGCAGGCTTGATGGGCCGCTTTCTGCTGATCGCTGAGGAGCTCGCAGACACAAATGCCGTAGTCCAGCTACGGATTCAGGATGCAAAATTCCTGCAACTGCAAGGTCATCTGCAAAGCTCGCTTGAGATGCTCCAACCCGCAGTTGATTCGTTGCAGCTAACAGGTTTGCAAGATACCCGCATAGGGGCAATGTTATTCAACACATACGGCGGGGTTTTGCAGCGGTTGGGCCGGTTCGAAGAGGCCGCTGAGGCGCTCAAACGTAGCTACGAGCTTTCCGTCGATCAAAATGACGAACGAGGGCAGGCCATGGTGCTCAACAGCCTGGGCGGAGTTTTGCAGCGGTTGAGCCGGTTCGAAGAGGCCGCTGAGGCGCTCAAACGTAGCTACGAGCTTCTCGTAGATCAGAAGGACGAGCGGGGCCAGGCCATGGTGCTCAACAGCCTGGGTGGGGTTTTGCAGCGGTTGAGCCAATTCGAAGAGGCCGCTGAGGCGCTCGGGAAATCAGGAGAAATTGATGAGCGTCTTGGAAACGAACGAGGCCGGGCCATGGTGTTCAACAGCCTGGGTGGGGTTTTGCAGCGGTTGGGCCGGTTCGACGAGGCCGCTGAGGCGCTCAGGAAATCAGAGGAAATTGAAGAGCGACTTGGAAACGAACGGGGGCAGGCCATGGTGCTCAACAGCCTGGGCGGAGTTTTGCAGCGGTTGGGGAAAGAGGATGACGCCGAGTCAGCTTTCTTAATTAGCATTGCAATGGGCGAGAAGCTGAACGACTTTCTTCATATGGCCAAGGTGCGGACGGCGTTTGGCAAAGCACTGGTTTCCCGTGGCAATTTAAATAGAGCAGTTGAACAATTGCGAATAGGATTCGGCTTGGATGAACAAGCGGGAAATAAACGAGGATTGGCCATTGTCACGCCCATCCTCGTTCAAGCTCTGCGCCAAATCGGAGCTGACGAAGAAGCGTATAAAATCATAAGCCGTGCACTTCAGGTGGCGCCCTACGAAAATAAAATTCGGCGTCTGAACGAATCATTGAGCAGTGAGGAGGCGGTCGCCTCTGCGCCCGCGACTCTTGTTGCCGCTCGGGTTAAAAGGCTGCTTGAGCCATTGGGCCGTCCTCGTTATGGATTCATCGTAAGTGACGGGTATGACAGAGACATTTACTTCTCTGAAAAAAGGATTGGGGTCGCATTGTTTTCTCAACTTCAAGAGCAGGCTACAGTCGAAGCTAAGGTCATCAGTACACCACGGGGCTGGGAGGCGCTTGAAATGCGGCTGGTCTAAGGGCGCTGGAAAAAATAACTGGAAAAAAGAGGGGTCACTCATTAAAAGAGAATATGGGTAATCTGTTTCTTTGTCGAGGCGAGGGAATAGAGGATAAACCAGGCCTCCCGCGAACGCCCCGTCTCTGGTCATGGACAAGTCAGGGATAGCGTCGAGAATGGCGGCGGTTGGCCTGCCCGCTACGCGCTCCCACGGCGCAGAGTGGTTATCCTTTTTCGGTAGGGTGCTATATAGATCTATCATACGAGGTAAGGGGATAAATTATGCGTTTAAATGATATCCCTGAAATTAGCCGTCTGAGTACACCTGAAAAGATTCTGCTTCTGGAAGAACTGTGGGACAGTATCGCCTCCGATGAATCCAGTGTGCCTGTCCCTCGGAGTCATATTGAGGAGTTGGACGGGAGACTTAGAAGATATGGCTCCCCTCCGGGCGGCCTCTTATCGCTGGAGGATCTCCAAAAAAAGATAGAGAAGAGAAAATGACGTACGTCTTACGCCGACGGGATCGCACCTAAGCCAGGCGCCCAAATTAACATCCTAAAGATTGAAACAAGTCGCAGTTTTCGCTCTTAGAAGGTCAATTTCAGCGGTGAAATGGACGCCTTAAGCCCCCTTTTCTATCGGGAATACTTTGTGACCGGCCGGTAAAGAATCGAGCCATTTTGGAGCAGTGAGCGGATAGGCGGGAAGTGAGCGCCAAACAGCCAATAAACCCCTGAGACAGCGACATTTTCATCCTTTCACTCTCCGCCTTCGCGTCTTCGCGTCTGGTTTATTGATGTCA
>PLSV01000303.1 GCA_003165235.1 Syntrophobacteraceae bacterium | reverse complement strand
AGCCGACCAGAGAAAGGAGGGGTAACCATGGCCGTTCTAGCTGAATGCCCGATCTGCCACAAGAAACAGGCCATAAAGAACAGCGATTGCGAATGTGGTCAATGGCTCGTGAGGCGCCAGAATGGCAAACAGACCCGGAACCCGAAGACAAAATACTGGATTCAGTACCGGCTCGATGATGGAAAGCAGAAGAAAAAGTGTATCGGGTTATCCATTGATGAGGCCAAAGACGCGGATGGGAAGCACGGGACCATGAAGCGGGAAGGGCGGCTCAAGGGATCGGTGTTCGACGTAAAACCGGAATCCAGGATGAGCTTTAAAGAGCTTTCAAAGTGGTTTCTCGGCCTGGAAAAGGTCAAATCCCTAGCCTACTTCGGGACCCTCACGATTTACCTAAATAAGTTCAACTCGGAATTTGGCGACATTGCAGTGGGAGAACTTAAGCCCGCCGATCTGGAAAACCTTCAGGCCAAGAGGAAAGCAGAAGGTTGCGCCGACTCCACTATCGACCAGGAGATCGGAGCAGCCCGAACCATGATTAACAAAGCCTTCGATAATGAGAAGGTCGGGGGCGGTGTGGTCAGAGTCTTCAAAAAAGTGAAAAAGACCCTGAAGCGGAACTCGAACGCACGGGATAGGATACTTTCCCCGATTGAATTCCAACGACTCATGGACAATGCACCCCGGCACACAAAGTTAATCCTTCTGACCGCTTTCTATACCGGCATGCGCAAGGGCGAAATTCTGAAACTCACCTGGGACAAGCTCGACCTCAAAAAGAAAGTAATCAAGCTGGGGGCGGAGGATACCAAAGACAAGGAAGCCCGGACGATACCGATCTGCGAAGAATTGCTTCAAGTCCTGTCAACCATACCGCGACCTATCCGCGACCTTCAGGAAACATACGTCTTCACGTACAAAGGTCAGCCTGTGAAGGATATTCGAACCGGATTGATAGATGCCTGTGAGAAGGCCGGAATACCTTACGGGCGATTCGAAAAGGACGGGTTCATTTTCCATGACTTGCGCCACACCTTCAATACTTACATGCGGAAAGCGGGGATTGCAGAATCCGTGATAATGGAGATAACCGGCCATTCCACGCGGGAAATGTTCGACCGGTACAATACCGTCGATGCTGACGACGCAAGGATTGCAATTGATAAGTTTCGAGGGTTCGTTCAGGACCAAAAAAACGGAACCTAGTGGGGGAGCTTGGGTAACATCAGGGTAACATTGCTTGAAAAAATACACTCAGTTTAAGCCGTTTTCATTATCTGTCATTATTGAGTTAAGCTGGCGAAAATAAAATGGATTCAATCTTAATCATGGTTCATCAAATTTCATCAATTTTAAGGCAGGAATGCATTCAGGGTCTAGTGGCCGTACGGCTGTCGGGGTTCGAGTCCCCGCTTCGGCAAACCTGGGAAATCAAGGGGTTAGCCATGATGGTGGCTGGCCCCTGTTTACTTGTTCTCGGGCTTGCGTGCATATTGCGTGCACGGCTGCGTTTTGAAAGAGTGTTCGACCTAGCTCGAGGCGCATACCTAAACCCTGCATTGTTCCGGTACATTACGTTATTTCCTCAGTGTAGCTTGATGCTATCGCTGAACGTTTTCCCTCTGCTTGCATTTGCTTGTACGAGAGGAGATCAGAATGAGCCTGATATGCGGAGTTGACTGCTGCAGAGCAGGCTGGATAGCGGTCTTCAAGGACCTCGATGCACGAACCGGCGTCCAAAACTCCCGCCCCTCAGGTCATCGCCATTGATATCCCCATAGGCTTGCTGTACAGTGGCACGCAGGATTATGAGCTTCAGATGTTATGGCAAATTACTCAAGCCGAAACGTGCCAGTATGCGTTCCCGGCTGCGTCGTGAGGTGTACTTGCTCGGGTCATGCGAAACCCCGCTACTGAAAGGAACGACATAGCAATGGTTGATTCCAGCTTGTTTGCTTTCGTTTTGATGCCCTTCGACATTCAATTCGACGATCTCTATAAATTTGGAATCAAAGAGCCTGCTGCTGAACTTGGCATATTAGCTGAGCGAGTTGACGAGCAGATTTTCTCCGAGGGCATTCTTGAACGAATCTACCGTCAAATAGCGTTGGCCGATATAATCATAGCTGAAATGACAGGGCAGAACCCAAACGTTTTCTACGAGGTTGGCTACGCCCATGGGCAAGGCAAATTATGTATCCTGTCTACGGTGACAGCTTCGGACATCCCGTTTGACCTTAAACATAAGCGTCATATTGTTCACGGTAATTCGATCAAGACTCTGGCCAAGCAACTCATTGAGGAACTAACTTGGGCGAAAGGTGAGATAGAAAACATTCAGAAGAGCCACATAAAAGTTAAGCTACAAGATCTCACGGGCGAACTCGAAAAAACAAAGTTCTGGGCGAACGGTAAAATCCAGTTCAAGATCGACATGGTAAATGTCTCGCAAAGACCTTCTGCAGAGATTGAAGCTGTCTACTTTTATTCCACGAAAGGATGGACCCTTTCTCAGGATGGGAAGGAATGCTCCTCAACCGAGTCCGATCTTCCTCCATTTGAAAAGCGTCATTTTCTTTTGTCTCCGGTCAGGCGTTTACAAAAAGCTGCTTGGGCTCAGATAAAGTTCGCGGCCGATAAGACCCTCGCCTATGCATTTAAGGGAGAAGAACTCAAGGACACATATCGTATTACCGGACGAAGTGTTCTTAGATTAGTTACTTCTGAAGGCAACTTTGATTACGAACTCCCGATCGACGTCACAGTTGATGAGTTTCCTTTCTAAAAATCTAAACCCTGGGAGGGCGCTGGTCAGATTTACACGCTCGCCAAGGCCAGCCTCTTCACCCTGAAATAACCGCGCATCCTTGAATAGCAAAAGTCTTAACCTGTGTTCTTCTGCATCTTCGAAGAGATCCATCGAAAATCGCTCGCTCACTCGTCGTTTTTCAGCGAATCCAAACTATTGAGAGCTACGCGAGAATCGAATCTTTCACTGTTCATGAGGTCAGCGCTCCGTGTAATTCCAGCCAAGCGACTCTGATAGCCAAATGTCAGAAAGTTGCCTTAGTTCGAAAAAGCTGCCCTAGTTACGCTATGTTGGCCAAGCGGCATGTTTCCGAAATGCCAAACCGTCCCGTGTGGGCGCCCGCCCAGCGTTTGCGGTCGGTTGCGAACTCCTCGCACCCCCCCTTGGGTCTCTCTTCGCGTCGCGACCATCACGGAATGTGTCAACGACTTTGAGA
>PLSV01000230.1 GCA_003165235.1 Syntrophobacteraceae bacterium | reverse complement strand
TCTCTGTATCTGGTGGACGGTTACGTTATATTATTTAAGTTCACCTCTGTACTACTCACGTGCGGATTCTTGAAATTTTATCAAGATTTTTACGTAAAATCCCGGTTTTCTCAGTGTTCTCTCCTTGACCGGACCATGCATGCCCCGTCTCTGCGGTGAGTCGCTTTAAGTCTTTTGGTTGCTGCCCAAGGCTGCTCTGTGTCCTATCCTTGACCGGACCATGTCCCGTCTCTGTGGTGAACGGGTACTAACGGCTTGCCTGGTCGGCCAGAATCTTCCTGGCGTCGGCCACATCCTTTTTGATCTGCTCGGCGAGTTCGTCGGGGCCGGAAAAGCGAAGCTCATCGCGAAGCCGGTCTATGAACCTGATGGTGATGGGCTTTCCGTAGATATCCTCGCTGAAGTCGAAAAGATGCGCCTCGAGGGACAGGTCAGTATCCCCGAAGGTTGGATTGTATCCAAGATTGGCCGCTCCTCCGTATGTTTTGCCGTCCACTTCGGCTTCGACCACATAGACGCCTGTTCGTGGCGAGGTAATCGCAGGCATTCGGATATTGGCGGTCGGAAAGCCGAGAGTGACTCCTCTCTTTCGGCCGGGGATCACATCGCCGCTTACCTCGAAGCACCGTCCCAGCAGCTTGTTGGCCTTCCTGATATTCCCGCTTGCAATCATCTGCCGGATAGTCGTGCTGCTCACGACGGTGTCATTGACCGTGACTCCGGAGACGGTTTCGACCTTGAAGCCGTATTGATCGCCCAACTGCTTTAGAAAGGCGATATTGCCCTCGCGGCCGTGCCCAAAACGGTAATCATGGCCGACAACAATCGCCCGGACGCCGATCTTTTCAACGAGAAGGACCTCCACAAATTCGCGGGCGGACATCCGCGAGAACTCGTGATCGAAGGGGATCACTATAGTGGCGTCGATCCCGCAGCTTGCGATAAGATCGAGTTTGCGCCGGTGAGAGGTAATGAATGAAGGGGTTTTATGGGGGGCAAGCACTTCGAGGGGATGCGGGTCGAATGTAATCACTGCCGACTCGCCGTTGAGTTCCTCAGCCAATTGCTTTACTCTTTGGAAAAGCGCCTGATGACCCTTATGGACACCGTCGAAGTTGCCGATTGTGATTGCCGGGTTCTTGAGTTTGCGCTGGACGGCCTCGATTCCGTGAAAAACCTGCATGCTGTTGAGACACCCTCCGGAAAGTATTTGAAACGCCTTGACGGGCAAAGACTTTTAAAATACAATATTGCCGTTGTTATTTCAAGTAATTTGCCGAAGTGGCGGAACTGGTAGACGCGCTAGGTTCAGGGTCTAGTGGCCGTACGGCTGTCGGGGTTCGAGTCCCCGCTTCGGCATACACACGAAATGATTAGGGATTCAGTCTTTGGGCTGAGTCCCTTTTTTGCGTCAAAATGGGCCTTTGGGTAACAGTTTGGGTAACATTTCCTTTTTTTGGGCAGCAAGCTCAGATACACAACCGGGGGACGGAATGAAAACAGAAATACCTTGCCCGGAACGATTCAAGACCTCCAGGCCCAAAAGGCGGCAAACTGGCCCCACAGTTAGCGCTTGACTGGGGTAACACTGGGTAACATTTAAATGAGACACGATCAATGCTATAATATCGCAATTTTCAGAGGATAGGGCGGCCACCCGATAAGGCCGGGACCTGCACGGCTTTCCTCTGGATCACAAAAGCAGGGCGCTCGCAGGAGGCGCAAATGAATAGCATTGAAGAGTGGGACGAAAGGGTGAGATCTCGTTGGGATCTCATAAGGAGAAACCCTGAATACAGGGAAGGATATGCCAAACTGCAAGGCATGCAGCCTTCCGACCCCCGTTTTCAGATATTGGTTGAGGAAATGTGCGACCTGTTTCAAATTCAAAGTCTGATTAATCCCGTCAGGGGTTTTGCTCAGCTAAGTCAGGCCGAGAAAATGTGGTTAAACCCCTCGTCCACGGCAATTAAATGCTTCCACCCTCTGGAAGTATTCTTAAATCCGGGAAGGACGTTGCTGGATAAACCAGGTATAGGCATTGAGAATATAATAGACGACAAGTCAAAGAACTTTATGTTTTTGCGCATCGATTTCAGCAAAATACGATCAACAAAATCCCTTAAAACATCCATCGGGCATCTTATTGAATCTCGGTATAAAATGTACCAAGAATTTGACCAGGTGCCAAAAAGGAAAGACGTGAGAAAAAGAGAGTTTGAGCGCATTTTACAGATTGGCGACATGCATTTGGCCGGAATGACAATCGAGAAAATAGCAGCCGAAGTTTTCCCCGACGATCACAGCCAAGACTCGGCCAAACAAAAGGTCCGCAATGATCTTGATAGATATAAAGAACTCGTGAATGATAGATTCAAACATTTTATTGCCTAACAAATCTTCCGACAAAGGATAAGCATCACCCCTTAAGCTTGGTTGCTATTATTATTTCTCGTTTGCTAAACTCCGAATCAAGGTAAATGCCAAATTCTTGATAGGAGTATAGCTTATGTGCACTGCCCTTGAGATTAAACCTCACCCTTTAAAATCTTCCATCCTTAAATCTTATCGACTCTGGCAGGTAAGGAAGCTGCTTGGCGGGCGCCCGTCAGAAGGGCAGCTCTGCCGATTTCTCAACGGGATTGACGAAATGCCGGTAGACCTAGAGGCATCATTGAAAGAACTGCTAAAGCAAGCACAGTGTGAAAGGGCTTCTGGAAATGGCGATCTCCCTGGGCCGCTTGAGTCCGCCGGAGCGATGAGCAACGGGTAATAAAAAAAACCCCGGCGGCGACCGGGGGGGGGCAGTAAAACCAGATGATTTAGGATAACCTAATGGCCGGAAATGTCAACAGCGATTCGTTAGTGAGCAGACCCCCACCCGATCATTCACTCTTTAAACTACTGGCCGGAAAATTCTCCCTTATCCGCTTGAATGGAAAAGACCCACAAACGGCTGAGGGCAAAGGGTGGACTCGGTACTGCCGGGAAAAGCGCGAGTACGACCAGATACCATTCAGAACCGGGGAGAATGCCGGGATTGCCTGCGGACCCGCAAGCGGAGTCATTGCCGTTGATGTAGATGATCCAGAACTGTTCGAGTCATTCTGTAACCGGCACGGCTGGACTATGCCGACTACACGAACACACGGTAGCAGGAAGGGATTCCATGCTCTCTATAAATATCCCAATAACGGGAAGCCATACGGTTGCAAAGAGAAGAAGGTACTCGGACTCGATATAAAAGGAAACGGCGGTCAAGTGGTTGCGCCTGGGAGCATTCATCCTGATAGCGGCACATATTATACCATCAGCAACGATGTGAAGCCGGTAGAGTTGCCAGCGTGCATTTTGGAATTGTACGAGAAAGACAGGCCGGAATGGTCAAAGGTCGAGATTGAGAAACTTCGGATTCCAGAAAAAGCCAAACAATACATCCATGAGCATATCGACGTAGGGGACCGATCAGAGGCCATGTGGGCCGTCTTAAACTCTCTAGCAAAAGTCGGGCTTAGTGACGATCAAATTTACTATGTATTTTACACTTTCGAAATCGGGCAGAAGTTCAAAGCTATTCGCGGCAACCGGGATGAATGGCTAAAAAAACAAATCGACAAAGCCAGAGTTCAAGTCAAAGCACAACCGGACGTCTGGGAAAATCCGCTCAATCTCCCACCGATGCCTAAGACCTTCACAGCCTTTGAATTGGAAAGCAGGACGTTTAAAGAGCCGGATTGGATAGTCGATAAGATACTTCCTGAAGGGACCACTATTTTAGGCGGCAAACCGAAAGTCGGAAAGAGTTTTCTAGCTATGAACGTGGCCCTTGCTTGCGCATGCGGCGGGAAGGCATTAGGCAAAGTTCCGGTCAACCAACGAGGCGTGCTCTACTTAGCTCTTGAGGACAGACCGAGCCGATTACAAAACAGACTGGCGGCGCTTTATCGAGGGGCTTACTGGCCGGAAAACCTGCATTTCGTAACCGAATGGCCGCGAATAGATGAAGGCGGCATTCCCCTTTTGCGGCAATGGATCGAGCAGCACCGGGACGTGTCATTGGCAATCGTGGACACTCTAGCCAAGGTGAAGTCCAAGAAAGCAAGTAATAAGCAACTTTATGACCAGGATTACCAGACTGTATCAGCTTTCAAGAACCTTGCCGACATGATGGAAATCTCAATAGTGCTCGTTCACCACGTCCGGAAGATGGAAGCAGAAGACCCCCTTGATTGCCTGAGCGGGACCACGGGATTGGTTGGCGCGGCGGATACCGGCCTAATCCTGCAACGAAGGGCTGGCGCAATAGTGCTATACGTCCGGGGCCGCGACATCGAAGAACAGGAACTCGCGCTTAAACGGGAACAGGCAGGGGATTGGACGCTCCTGGGCGATGCTCAGAGCGCAATCATGGGGGCAGAACGGGCCGCAATCCTAAAGGTCTTTCAAACTCACAAGCAAGTCCTGTCTCTAAAATTTCTCTGCGATGCCACCGGTAGAAAGAAGCCTTCAATACTTTATCACATTACCAAGCTAGTAGAGTCAGGGTTAGTAAGTAGGGTTGAGGAAGGTAAGTATATTCTTGAACGTATTGAACCTATTGAACGTACTGAATGAGTTGAACGAGTTGAACGTCCTGAAAATTAAATATCGTTCAATGTCTTCAATGCCGTTCAGTGGGGCATGTTGAACGCTATAGTGGCTTACAGTATGGATTTGCAGTACCGTTCAATGCGTTCAGTGCATTCAATGAGAATAGCATGATTTCAGAAAAATGGCAGGGACATGGATCGACGATGGCAAACGAAAACAACGGCGCAAAACTGAAACGATTGCTGACAGTGCAAGAGGCAGCGGAGTACCTGGGCATTGCGCCAGGGCATCTCTACAATTGCATCTCTGCCAACGCAAAGAGGCCCTTTCCTGTGAAGCCCAAGAGGATAGGCGGGGCTGTCCGCTTCGACATCAAAGAGCTTGATCGGTACATCGAGGCGCTATGAACGCACTAGACTATGATTCTAGCCGGTATGCTTCAAAGTGGCTACAGAAGGCATTGTATGAGAGGTAGGGTAACGCATGGGTAACAGGTCCGACAGCTTATGAAGATCTTGGTCGACACCCGTGAGCAGCTTCCGTTCACCTTCTCCCGTTTCCAGGCTGAAATCGAGCGGGCTGCGTTGCCTTGCGGCGACTATTCACTTCCGGGATTCGAGGACCGCGTTTCTATCGAGCGCAAGGAGTTAAACGACTTGATAGCCTGCCTGATGAACGGCAACCAGGACAGATTCGAACGGGAATTGTCGAGGGGCCGATACTATGAGTTGTTTTATGTCGTGGTGGAAAGTTCACTCGAAGACGTGAGCATGGGCAGATACCGAAGTGAAATGAAAGTTCACAGTGCTTTGCAGAGCATTTTTGCATTCAGCGTCAGATATCGAGCGCCGTTCATTTGGGCCGGCAATCGGGCCGGGGCGGAATATGTGACCTTTTCCATCCTTTCAAAATACCTGGAAGAGCTTGGAAAACGGTTCAAGGCTGCATCGAAAGCTCAGGCAGCACAGGAGGGAGTAAAGGTTTCGGCTTTGAATGCAGGGGCTTAACCGG
>PLSV01000228.1:13689-46083 GCA_003165235.1 Syntrophobacteraceae bacterium | reverse complement strand
GGAGCGCGAACGCGGCATCACCATCGCAACCGCGCACGTTGAATATGAAACCGACAAGCGCCACTATGCGCATGTGGATTGTCCCGGCCATGCGGACTATATAAAGAACATGATCACCGGGGCGGCTCAGATGGACGGGGCGGTCCTTGTGGTCGCNNGGTGTTCCCTACATTGTTGTATTCCTCAACAAGGTTGACATGGTGGACGATCCCGAGCTTATCGAGCTTGTCGAGCTGGAGCTTCGCGAGCTTCTCACCAAGTACAAATTTCCCGGCGACGATATCCCGATCATCAAAGGCTCGGCGTTGAAGGCGCTCGAGACGGAGGATGTGGACAGCGAAGCCGCAAAGTGCGTCTTCGAGCTTATGGACGCAATCGACGCATATATTCCGGACCCTGTGCGCGACATAGACAAGCCTTTTCTGATGCCCATCGAAGACGTTTTCTCCATCTCGGGCCGAGGAACGGTGGTCACGGGCCGTGTCGAGCGCGGTGTGGTCAAAGTCAGCGACGAAGTTGAAATTGTCGGGTTCAGGCCTACTTTCAAGACGGTTTGCACGGGCGTTGAAATGTTCCGCAAGACCCTGGATTCGGGCCAGGCGGGCGACAATGTAGGCGTGCTTTTGCGTGGAACCAAACGAGACGAGGTCGAGCGCGGCCAGGTTGTTGCAAAACCCGGTTCGATCACGCCTCACACGGATTTCAAGGCGGAAGTCTACGTATTGAAAAAAGAGGAAGGCGGGCGGCATACTCCTTTCTTCCCAGGCTACCGGCCGCAGTTCTATTTCAGAACCACTGACGTCACCGGCGTAATGACCCTGCCCGAAGGGGTCGAAATGGTTATGCCCGGCGACAATATAAGTTGTGAGGTTCAGCTTATTACTCCGGTCGCACTCGAGAAAGAGTTGCGATTCGCTATTCGCGAAGGAGGCCGCACCGTGGGCGCGGGGGTCCTTACCGAGATCGTCAATTAGTTTAATTTCGCAACAGGGCAACCGGAGCCTGGCTCCGGTTGTCTATTTGATAGGAAGGCAAATGGTGACGAATCAGAGAATTCGCATCCGACTGAAGGCTTACGATCACAAGCTGCTTGATCAATCCACCAATGAGATCGTGATAACGGCGAAAAAGACCGGTGCGCGAGTGGCCGGACCGATACCGCTTCCTACAAAAATCAACCGGTACACCGTCTTGCGTTCTCCTCACGTGGACAAAAAGTCGCGAGAGCAGTTCGAGATACGAGTCCACAAGCGTCTGATCGACATCCTGGATCCGACCCAGCAAACGGTCGACTCCCTTATGAAACTGGACCTCTCCGCCGGGGTGGATGTCGAAATCAAACTCTAGGATTTCAGGCGGCAGTCAGCAAAAGAGAGTGATAGCTCATGATTACGGCAATTATCGGACGCAAACTCGATATGACCCAGGTTTTCGCAGACGACGGCACCGTCTATCCGGTAACCCTCGTCCAAGCCGGTCCGTGCACGATAACCCAGGTAAAGACCTCTGAAAAGGACGGCTACTCTGCTCTGCAGATAGGTTTTGGGACAAAGAAGCCAAAAAACGTGAGCCGTCCGTTGAAAGGCCATCTGGACAAGGTGGGAAAAGGCTATTTCGAGGTCCTGCGAGAGGTCCCGGCTGAAAATCCCGCGGAACACAACCCCGGCGATCAGGTGCTTGCCGAGATATTCGAGATTGGCGATCACGTCGATATAATCGGGAAGAGCAAGGGCAAGGGATATGCCGGCACCATCAAACGTTGGCGGTTCCAACGAGGGCCCAGCGGCCACGGTTCCAAGAACGTCCGCGAGCCGGGTTCAACCGGTATGGCGACCTACCCGGGCCGCGTCATCAAGGGCAAAAAAATGCCCGGACAAAAAGGCGACAAACGAACGACCGTTTTGAACCTCAAGGTGGTGGACGTCCGTGCTGAAGACAACCTCCTGCTGATCCACGGCGCTGTTCCAGGCGCAAAGAACGGAATCGTAATCATTCGCAAGACAAACCGGGTGATATAGAGGCGCGGGTTTAGGCGAAACGGATTTCAGGGAATTTTTGAGGATTACCATGCCAATTGTGGATGTTTTTAACTTGGACAGCGAAGTGACAGGCCAGCTCGAACTCAGTGACGCCATATTCGGTGTGCCTGTGAAATCTCACGTCCTCCATGAGGTCGTGATCTACCAACTCGCCAAACGCCGGGCCGGGACCGCGAAGACCAAGGGGCGCAGCGAAATTAGGGGCGGAGGCAAAAAGCCCTGGCGGCAAAAGGGCACCGGACGCGCTCGGGCTGGAACCAGCCGTTCTCCCATCTGGCGTGGAGGCGGGACCATTCATGGTCCCCAGCCCAGGGATTATGAAATGCGTATTCCCAAAAAGGTCAGGCGCCTGGCGCTGAAGATGGCCCTCAGCCAGAAGGTGCTCGATTCCGAGTTCAAGGTGATCGACCAGTTGAAACTCGACAGGATTCGGACCAGGGATTTCGTAGACCTGCTGGATCGGTTCGAACTTGGCAAGACCCTCGTGGTGCTGCCAGAGCCGGACGAAATGATAGAAAAATCCGCCCGCAATATTCCCAACGTTAAAGTCCTGCGCTCAGAGGGACTAAACGTCTACGATCTGCTGGACTATCATGCGGTGATCCTGAGCAGGGAATGCGTAAGCAGGATCGAGGAGGCGCTGGCATGAACCCGAATGCATACCGGATATTGAAACGCCCCCTGGTGACGGAGAAGAGCACCACCGAAAAGGACCAGAGAAACAAGCTTTACTTCGAAGTGGACCGCAGGGCGAACAAGATCGAAATCAAGGCTGCGGTGGAAAAAATTTTCAAGGTCAACGTCCTCGATGTGGCCACATTGAGCATGAAGGGGAAGTTAAAAAGGGCTGGCCGGCATTTTGCGAAGTCGCCTGACTGGAAAAAGGCCGTCGTAACCATCAAACCCGGACAGCGGGTCGAGTTTTTTGAAGGCGTCTAGCCAGGAGAGGAAAAGGCGGAATGGGAATCAGAAAAGTGAAGCCGACATCAGCCGGCCGCCGGTTTCAGACATATGCCACCTTCGAGGAAATAACGACCGACAGGCCGCAAAAGAGCTTGATCAAACCCTTGCGCAAATCCGGAGGCCGCAACAACGTAGGCCGCATTACGGCATGGCAGCGCGGAGGCGGCCACAAGCGGCGATACCGCCTGATCGACTTCAAGCGCGATAAGGAAGGCATTCCGGCCAGGGTGGCGACTGTTGAGTACGATCCGAACCGCTCGGCGCATATCGCCCTGCTGTTCTATGCCGACGGGGAAAAGCGCTACATTCTTGCCCCTGTTGGAATCAAGGTCGGGGATAAGGTCATGACCGGCCCTGAATCCGACATAAAACCCGGCAATTGCCTCAAACTCGCAAACTTGCCGCTTGGCGCAGTCGTACACAATATAGAGATGAGGCCGGGCAAAGGCGGCCAGTTGGCGCGTTCGGCAGGTTCGAGCGCTCAGCTCATCGCCCGTGAGGGAAAGTACGCCACACTTCGCATGCCTTCGGGAGAAATGCGCCTGGTCTCGGTCGAGTGCAAGGCTACCGTCGGTCAGGTTGGCAATATCGATCACGAAAACGTTTCGCTCGGAAAAGCCGGGCGCCCGCGCTGGGCAGGAAAAAGACCCCACGTGCGAGGCGTTGCGATGAACCCTGTGGACCATCCGATGGGCGGCGGCGAAGGAAGAAGTTCCGGAGGACGCCATCCCTGCACTCCGTGGGGTGTTCCCACAAAGGGATATCGCACTCGCACGGCGAAACAGAGCGATAAGTACATACTTCATCGCCGCAAGTAAGGTCTCGATAGCTCATTATATGAGCTGACAGGCGTCCGACTCGCGGAGCGTGAAGATACGGGCTGCGGTTCCGCCGCCGGCCGGACAGAAGCGATACAGGAGGATAAAGTGCCTCGGTCTTTAAAAAAAGGGCCATTTGTTGACGAACATTTGGTCGAAAAAATCACGAAAGCCAAAGATGTGGGCGACCGCAAAGTTATCAAGACCTGGTCGCGCAGGTCCACGATCTTGCCCGAATTCGTCGGAGTCACCCTTGCCGTGCACAACGGGAAGAAGTTCATTCCGGTTTTCGTCAGCGAGAATATGGTTGGACACAAACTGGGTGAGTTCTCTCCGACCAGGACTTTTTATGGCCATGCCGGAGATAAGAAGTCCAAAGTAAAAGGGAAAAAATAATGGAAGCGAGAGCCGTTGGCAAATACGTGCGGGTCTCCGCGCAGAAGACTCGCCTGGTCGCCGATATGGTCCGAGGCAAAAAAGTCGATGAGGCCCTGATTCTGCTCAGATTTACGCCCAAAAAAAGCGGGCGGCTCATAACAAAGGTGCTGCGTTCGGCCATGGCAAACGCCGAAAACGCCAAGTCCTTTGACCTGGAAAAGCTCTTTATCAAGACAATAAAGATCGATCAGGGACCGAGGCTCAAAAGGTTTCGTCCGAGGGCTATGGGCAGGGCGACCAGGATAATCAAGCCCTCGAGCCACATAACAGTTGTCTTGGATGAGAAGAAATAAATCTGAAATCGCCCACATGGAGGTGAAGTTTGGGACAAAAAGTTCATCCAACAGGGTTCCGGCTCGGCATCCTTAAGACTTGGGATTCGAAATGGTTTGCAACCAGGGGCTATTCCAAGCTGGTTTTTGAGGACCGGCAGATCCGTGATTACATAAAGGAGCGGCTCTTCCACGCCGGTATCTCCAAAGTGGAGATCGAGCGCGCCGCCAACAAGGTTAAGATTCGGATACACACGGCGCGGCCGGGAATCGTCATCGGCAAGAAGGGCGCTGAAATCGAGGTGCTCAGGCGCGATTTAGAGCGCCGTTTCAAGCGGGAAGTCCTGATCGATATCCAGGAAGTGCGCCGTCCCGAACTCGACGCCACCCTGGTTGCCGAAAATATAGCTCTCCAGCTTGTAAGGCGTGTGGCGTTCCGCCGTGCAATGAAGCGCGCCGTCAGTTCCGCCCTCAAGTTCGGGGCCAAGGGCGTAAGGGTCGCCTCGGCGGGACGGCTGGGCGGCGCAGAAATGGCGCGGCGGGAATGGTATCGCGAGGGCAGGGTCCCCCTTCATACTCTTCGGGCCGACATAGATTACGGCACGGCCCTTGCCAGGACCACCTACGGCATCATCGGCGTGAAGGTCTGGATATTCAAGGGCGAAGTGTTGACCTAAGGAGAACACGTAATGTTAGCTCCAAAAAGAGTCAAATTCAGAAAAGTGCAGAAGGGTCGCATGAGGGGCTCTGCATTCCGTGGAAGTGAGGTCAGCTTTGGCGATTACGGGCTTAAGGCCCTTGCCCCGGGCTACGTCACCGCCAGGCAGATCGAGGCGGCCCGCGTCGCCATTACGCGTCACGTAAAGCGTGGAGGCAAGGTTTGGATTCGAATGTTTCCCGATAAACCCTTCACGAAGAAGCCCGCCGAAACTCGAATGGGCAAAGGCAAGGGTTCACCCGAAGGCTGGATGGCGGTTGTCAGGCCGGGCCGGGTCCTATACGAAATAAAGGGCGTGACTGAAGCCGTTGCGCGGGAGGCGCTCAATCTCGCCTCGCACAAGCTTCCTGTGCCCACTCGTTTCGTTGCGAGGCAGGATATACTATGAAAGCGAGCGCTCTGCGGGAAATGACTAAAGATGAGTTGATTCAGAAGCTCAACGAGATCCGGGAAGCCCAGTTTAACCTCACGTTTCAACAGGCGACCGGACAACTGGACAACACCGCCCAGCTTCCGAAGAATAAAAAGGATATAGCGCGGATTCTCACGATTTTGGCCGAGATGGACAGCAAAACCGGAGCATAGGGGCAGAGAGGCATCATGGAAGAACAGGCATCTAGCAGGAAAACTCGAGTCGGTAAGGTCATGAGCAACAAAATGGACAAGACCGTGGTGGTCATGGTCGAACGGCTGATTCAGGATACTAAATACCGCAAGTACGTTCGGCGTAGGAACACCTTCAAGGCCCACGACCCGCAGAATACATGCTCCGTTGGAGACCAGGTGCTTATCGAGGAAAGCAGGCCGATCAGCAAGGAAAAACGCTGGCTGGTTGTGAAGGTCCTGGAGAAGGCGGCCTTTTGATTGTGCAGCGGCCGGTGTGCGCTAAAGATATATGGAGTAAGAAATGATTCAATCGGAAACTCAATTGAACGCCGCTGATAATTCCGGGGCCAAGCGGCTTTATTGCATCAAGGTGCTCGGTGGGACCCGCAGGCGATACGCTTCGGTGGGCGACATCATCGTGGTGTCTGTCCAGGAGGCCATTCCCAACGCGAAAGTGAAGAAGGGCGACGTGCTCAAGGCGGTTGTCGTGCGCACGAAGAAGGAAGTCCGCCGGCCGGATGGTTCCTATATCAAGTTCGACGATAACTCGGCAGTCCTGATCAACGCCGCCAGGGAACCGATCGGCACCCGCATTTTCGGTCCGGTAGCCAGGGAGCTGCGCGCCAAACAGTTTATGAAGATTATATCGCTCGCTCCGGAAGTTCTTTAGCGACAAGGACGCACGTGATGAAACATCATGATTATCACATAAAGAAAAACGATACGGTGAAGGTGATCGCCGGTAAGGATAAGGGAAAGAGCGGCAAAGTGCTGCGGGTGATTCCCAAGAAGGAGCGGGCGATCGTGGAAAAACTCAACATCGTCAAGCGCCATCTCAAGCCCAGTCAGCAGACGAGGCAGGGCGGCATTTTGGAAAGGGAAGCTCCCATCCAAATTTCCAATCTCATGTTGATTTGTTCGAAGTGTACAGACCCGACCAGGGTGGGCTATCGAGTGCTCGATGACGACCGCAAAGTCCGGTACTGCAAGAAATGCCAGGAAGTCATCGACTAGGGACGTCCACCGAAAAGGCGGGAGTGGAGGTAAAATGGCAGTAGCGTTCGACAGATTTTGTCAGGAAATTGTTCCCCAACTCCGGGAGCAGTATCAGTATAAGAGCCCGATGCAAATTCCCAGGCTTACCAAAATTATAATCAATATGGGGCTTGGAGAAGCTATTCAGAACATAAAGATCCTGGACTCCGCTACGGCCGAGTTGTCCCAGATAAGCGGGCAAAAGCCCGTTATCACGCGGGCGCGTCAGAGTATCGCCGCCTTCAAGCTGAGGAAGGGCATGCCGATCGGGTGCATGGTCACTCTGAGAGGCAACCGGATGTACGAGTTCTACGACAAGCTCGTCAACGTCGCCCTGCCCCGCGTTCGTGACTTCCGCGGAGTTTCTCCCAAAGCCATGGACGGCAGGGGCAATTACACCCTTGGAATAAAGGAACACATCATTTTCCCCGAGATTGACTACGACAAAATCGATAAGATCAAAGGGATGAATATCACAATAGTTACGACGGCCAAGACGGACGATGAGGCAAGGACGCTTCTCGCCCTTATGGGCATGCCGTTCAAACGCTGAGAAGGAGGCCGCCTTTGGCTAAGAAGTCTCTCATAGCAAAAGCAAAACTAACTCCAAGGTTCAAGGCGCGCGCATACAACCGGTGTCCGGTGTGCGGCCGGCCTCGCGCCTTCATCCGCAAGTTCGGAATCTGCCGTATCTGCTTCCGCTCCATGGCGCTCAGGGGCGAACTTCCCGGCGTGGTCAAGGCAAGCTGGTAGACCGGAGGAGAAATTTAATATGATGGTATCGGATTCGATAGGCGATTTCCTTAACCGTATTCGCAATGCGCAGAAAGCACGGTTTGACAAGGTGGATATCCCCGCTTCGCGCATTAAGGCGAACCTGTGTCGCATCCTGAAGGAAGAGGGATATATAAAGAACTACAAATTCATCAGGGACGACAAGCAGGGAATTCTCCGCGTTAATATCAAATACGGTGAAGGCCGGGATGGCGCTTTGGTCGGAGCGAAGCGCATCAGCAAGTCCGGCCGCCGCATTTATGTCGGCCACGAGGATATCCCCCGTGTGATGAACGGAATGGGGATTTCCATCATTTCCACCTCAAAGGGAGTGATGACCGACAGGCAGGCTCGCAAGGAAGGCGTGGGCGGCGAAGTTCTATGCGCCGTCTGGTAGTCTTGGAGTTTTTAGTTTTTGGTTGTTGGTTTTGAGTTAACTCAAAACTCGCAACTCAAAACTCTCTAAAGGAGTAATGGCATGTCGCGGGTGGGTAAATTGCCCATAACCTTACCTAAAGGGGTAGAAGTCACTCTCCATGATTCGGTCCTTACGGTCAAGGGATCCAGGGGCACACTACAGAGGCTTGTTCCGGCAAGTGTCGACGTGGAGATCGGGAAGGAAGCCCTCGATTTCAAGCGCAAGGACGATTCCAAGGAGGCCCGCGCCACGCATGGGCTGATCCGTGCGCTGGTGAACAACATGGTCAGGGGCGTGAGTGAAGGTTTCACAAAGGGACTCGATATTCAGGGTACCGGCTACCGGGCCGAGGTGCAGGGAAACAATCTGAACCTGAGCCTGGGGTATTCGCATCCCATTCAGTTCGCGCTGCCTGAGGGGATTAAGGCCAGCGTGGACAGGGGCAACACTGTCCGGCTGGAGGGGATCGATATAGAAGTGCTGGGCGAAACCGCTGCCCGGATTCGCGCTCTCAGGCCGGTGGAACCATACAAGGGCAAGGGTATTCGATACTCCGGGGAGCACGTCCGCCGCAAGGTGGGAAAGACCGGTTCCAAAAAGTAGATTTGGAGGAAGCTCAGATGGCGTCAGGCAGCACAAATCCGCGCTACGTCGCACGGGTCAAACGCAAGAAGCGCATAAGAAGAAACATAGAAGGCACTGAAACACGCCCCAGGCTGACGGTCTTCCGCAGCGATAAGCATATATATGCTCAGATAATCAACGACAAGACCGGAGCAACCGTGGCGTCCGCATCCACGCTTTCCCCTGAGTACAGGGAAATGGAGGCGATCAAGGGAAAAGTGGGCGCCGCCAAGCGCGTTGGGGAACTTATCGCCCGCAAAGCCATCGAGAAAGGTATCGCCAAGGTCGTATTCGATCGAAACGGCTTTATCTATCACGGGCGTATTCAGGCCCTTGCGGACGCAGCCCGCCAGAAGGGTCTAGATTTTTAACGCTTTCAAGATCGGAGGCAGTCAATTGATAGCGGTGGATTCCAGCCAGCTCCAGATGATTGACAAGGTAGTCCATATAAGCCGTGTGGCCAAAGTCGTTAAGGGCGGCCGCCGGTTTTCGTTCAGTGCAATAGTGGTGGTTGGGGACGGCGCCGGCAAGGTAGGCTACAGCCTTGGCAAGGCGAACGAAGTTCCCGAGGCCATACGCAAAGGAATGGAATCGGCAAAGCGAAACATGATCGACGTGCCGCTGAAGGAAACCACAATTCCTCATGAGGTGCTCGGCCAATTTGGGGCTTCCTCGGTTGTTTTGAAGCCGGCCTCCCCCGGCACCGGCGTCATCGCCGGCGGGGCTGTGCGAGCCATCATGGAAGCGGCGGGAATTCATGATATTTTGACAAAGTGCATCGGATCGAGAAATCCCCATAATGTCGTCAAGGCTACCGTCGAGGGGTTAAAGAGGCTGCGCAGCGTCGAACAGGTTTCCAAAACCAGAGGAAAGAATATTCTGGAAGAGGCTCAACCCGTCGGTTTTTAATCGTTGGCTGATGGTTTTGAGTTTACTGGTCTCCATCCGAAAACTCCGGACGGAAACTAGCTGAAAACTCAAGACTCAAAACTACAAGGGTGCAGATATGGTAAAGCCGATTCAGGTCAGACTGGTTCGAAGCCCGATAGGGCGTCCCGAAAAGCACCACAGGGTTTTGCAGGCCCTTGGGCTTACGCGGATGCACAGGCCCGTGAACCTCTACAGCTCTCCCCAGGTGTTGGGTGCTCTCAAGAAGGTGATTCATCTCGTTAAAATCGAGGAAAGATAGGGGTTTTGGATGAGACTCGGAGATCTGGCTCCGCCTCCCGGAGCAAAGAAGAATACAAAGCGCCTCGGCAGGGGTTCGGGTTCCGGCCAGGGAATGACCGCTGGAAGGGGCACAAAGGGACAAAAATCCCGCTCCGGCGGCGGTACGCCTCCCTGGTTCGAGGGTGGCCAGATGCCGCTTCAGCGCAGAATTCCCAAACGCGGCTTCACTAATATTTTTAAGAAGGAATTCTCGATCATCAACATTGGCGATTTGGGCAAGTTTCCGGCTGGCAGCGAAGTCGGCCCACTCGAATTTATCGGCGTAGGGCTGCTCAGGAAAGTCCGCTATGGCGTCAAGCTGCTGGCCAACGGCGAAATTAGCCAACCTGTTACGGTTCGCGTACACAAGGCCAGCGCTTCAGCCATTCAGAGAATCGAAGCAGCAGGTGGTAAAGTTGAATTGATACCTCTCAGGGAAGGGAAATAAAAAGTGCTCGGAGGCTTTGCGACTATAGGGAGAATTCCCGAGCTCAAACGCCGTATCGGAACGAGTTTGCTTCTTCTGGCGGTTTACCGCATCGGGGTCCACATTCCGACCCCCTATATCAATACTCACGCCCTGGAAGCCTACTTCAACGCAGCCAAGGGAACCCTCCTGGGCCTCTTCGACATGTTTTCCGGGGGCGCTTTGAGCCACTTTTCCGTCTTTGCCCTCGGAATTATGCCTTATATCAGTTCATCAATTATCCTCCAACTCCTTACGGTGGTCATCCCTACTCTCGAAAAGCTCAGCAAGGAAGGAGAGGCGGGCCGCAAAAAGATCACCCAGTACACCCGCTACGGGACCGTGATCCTCAGTTGCATCCAGGGTTTTGGAATAGCCGTAGGGCTCGAGAGTCAGCACGCTCCTGGCGACGTGCCGCTGGTTTTGATGTCCGGATGGGGATTTCGCCTGATAACGGTGCTGACCTTGACTGCCGGCACTGCCTTCATCATGTGGCTCGGCGAGCAGATAACCGAGCGCGGGATCGGGAACGGGATATCGCTCATCATTTTTGCAGGTATAGTAGCCGGGATTCCCAACGCCCTTATCAGTACGGCAAGACTCGTTCAAGCGGGCGAAATGAGCATCTTCATACTTACCGGGCTTGCGGTGATGATGCTTGCGGTGGTCGCTTTCATTATATTCATGGAGCGGGGGCAGAGACGAATCCCTGTCCAGTATGCCAAGCGGGTGGTCGGAAGACGGGTTTACGGTGGGCAAAATACTCATATACCGCTCAAGATAAACGCCTCGGGGGTCATTCCACCGATTTTTGCCTCGTCGATAATCATGTTTCCGGCTACTGTGGCCAATTTCATAAAAGTCCCCTGGGTCCAGTCGGTTTCGCAGGCGCTTAGTCCGGGACACTGGGCCTACGTTGCGCTCTACGTTGGCTTCATTATCTTTTTTTGCTTTTTCTATACGGCTATCGTTTTCAATCCTGTGGATGTGGCGGAGAACATGAAGAAATACGGGGGCTTCATCCCGGGCATTCGTCCGGGAAGGCCCACCTCGGAATATCTTGATAAGGTTTTGAGCCGCATTACTCTGGGCGGCGCGCTGTATATTTCAGCGGTTTGTGTTCTTCCTACCCTCCTGATTCAAAGGTTTGGTGTGCCCTTCTACTTCGGCGGGACCGCCCTGTTGATCGTCATCGGCGTCGCAATGGACACCTTGTCCCAGATCGAGGCCCATATGCTGTCGCGCCACTACGAGGGTTTTCTCAAGAGCGGTCGCCTAAAGGGCCGTCGCTAGCGAGTGTCCATACGGAACCTGCCTCCATCCCCCAAGTGGAGCAGCAGGTTGGAGGGGTGAACTTTTACTTGCACTCTTAGCAGGAGGTAAACGATGAACATAATTTTGCTGGGTCCCCCAGGCGCCGGCAAAGGCACTCAGGCCAAACGTCTTGTAGAAAAGTATCACATTCCGCAGGTCTCCACGGGTGACATGCTCCGCGCGGCCCTCAAGGAAGGGACCCCACTGGGGCTCGAGGCGAAAAAATTTATGGATGCCGGCGGTCTGGTTCCCGACAGCGTAGTGATCGGGTTGGTTGAAGAGCGTATTCAAAAGCCGGACGCCGGGAGCGGCTATATGCTGGACGGATTTCCGCGCACAGCCGCGCAGGCGTGGGAACTGGACAATATCCTCGGCGGGATGGACCAGAAAATCGATCACGTGATCAGCGTCGAGGTCCCAAACGCCGAGTTGCTGGGGCGCCTTACCGGCCGGCGGACCTGCCGGAGTTGCGGGGCCGGGTTCCATGTGATTTTTGATCCGCCTCGAAAAGAAGGCGTGTGTGACAAATGCGGCGGCGAGCTCTACCAGAGATCTGATGACAACGAAGCCACCGTAAAGTCCAGGCTTGAAACTTACGAAGCGCAGACAAAGCCGTTGATAGACTACTACGAAAAACAGGGCAAGCTCCGCCGCATAGACGGCGTGGGCAAAATGGATGATATCCTGCAGCGCATCCAAAAGGTCCTTGGCTAGCGATGAGATACTGCCTGCGCCGCCCCGCCTCGCGGGGCGTGGAGATGCTGGGGAGCGGATTTCTGTTGTTATCCGGTGTCCGGAGACTGGCGCCAGGTATCCGGAACGGGGGCGGTTATATTGATAATCCTAAGGTCCCGGGCTGAAATTGAAAAGATCAAAACCTCATGTCTGATTGTCGCCGAGATTCTCGATCTCCTGCTCGAGCATATTATGCCGGGGATCACGACCTGGGAACTCAATGCGATAAGTGAGGAGCTTGCTTCAAAGAAGCACGCAAAACCGGCGTTCAAAGGCTATCAGGGGTATCCATTCGCTCTTTGCGCCTCGGTTAACGAAGAAGTCGTCCATGGGATGCCCTCCAAGCATCGCCGGCTTAAGGAAGGGGATATCATAAGCCTGGACTTCGGAGTTGTTTTAGATGGTTATTACGGGGACTGCGCCGTGACGGCGCCTGTGGGAGAGATCGCCGAGGAAGCCGCACGGTTGTGCGCGGTGACCGAGGAGTGTCTCTACGTAGGAATTTCGCAGGCGATTTCGGGAAACCGCCTCTCCGATATCTCTCATGCAATACAGGATTACGTGGAGGCGCGGGGTTATTCGGTGGTGAGGGAATTTGTCGGGCACGGGATCGGGCAGCATTTACACGAAAGTCCCCAGATCCCCAATTACGGGCCGCCTGGCAAGGGCGTGAGACTTAAACCGGGAATGGTGCTGGCTGTGGAGCCGATGATAAACGCCGGAGGACCTGACGTTGAGATACTGGAGGATCAGTGGACGGCGGTGACCAGGGACAGGAAGCTCTCGGCTCATTTTGAGCACACTATAGCCATAACCGAAGACGGGCCTCAGGTTCTGACGCGGCGTGAAACAGCTTTACAATAGCAATTGGATAAATTATAATAAAAAGTTCGCGGTAAATTGATTCGGGGGAACCAGCGGGCATGGCTAAAGAAGAGGCTATAGAAGTCGAAGGAACGGTCGTGGAGACCCTGCCCAACGCCATGTTTCGCGTGGAGTTGCCTAACGGCCATCGCATTCTCGCCCATATCTCCGGAAAGATGCGCATGCATTTCATTCGCATCCTGCCCGGAGATAAAGTGACAGTGGAGCTTTCTCCCTACGATCTGACTCGGGGCCGCATCACCTACAGGTCCAAGTCCTAAGGCCTGAGTGGCGCTGGTTTGTGGAAAGGAATTTCCGAAATGAAAGTGCGGGCATCGGTTAAGCGCATTTGCAGAAAGTGCAAAATTATTCGTCGCCACGGCAATGTGCGCGTGATTTGCGAGAATCCCAGGCACAAGCAACGCCAGGGGTAATGAAAGCGCCCCGCGAACGCCCAAAGCGGATGAATTCCGCCTAAAGGCGGTAAGAGGAATGACCAGATTGTCGCAAAGTGTTAAGCACATAGTTAAGGGTTGTATATAAGTCTGTCATACGAGGAGTAAGACATTGGCGCGAATTGCAGGCATCGACTTACCGAAGAACAAGCGTATCGAAATCGCCCTGACATATATTTACGGTATCGGCAGACCAACGGCCAAAAAAGTTCTTGAAATGGCCAAGATCGGCAGGGATATCAAGAGTGACGAACTCAACGAGGTCCAGGTAAATGCGATCAGGCAGATTATCGATACCCATTTGAAGGTGGAGGGTGATCTAAGGTCCGAAGTCTCAATGAACATAAAGCGTCTCATGGACTTGGGCTGTTACCGGGGTTTAAGGCACCGCCGGGGGCTTCCTGTTCGCGGTCAGCGCACTCACACCAATGCCCGCACTCGTAAAGGTCCGCGCCGGTCCGTAATGGGCAAGCGCAAGAAAGCGTAGGACGGAGGAAAAATGGCAAAAGAGAAAGCCGCACCCAGAACCAAGAAAAAAGAGCGCAAGAATATCCTCAACGGCGTAGCTCATATCCGCTCAACATTTAACAACACGATCATCACCATCACCGATGTCAGCGGTAACGCCATTTCATGGTCGAGCGCGGGAAGCCAGGGGTTCAAGGGATCCCGAAAAAGCACTCCGTTCGCGGCGCAGGTAGCCGCCGAGACAGCCGCCAAAAAGGCTCAGGAGCACGGAGTTCAGAATATCGAAGTCTTTGTGAAAGGCCCCGGTTCGGGCCGCGAAGCCGCTCTGAGGGCCCTCCAGGCCGCAGGGTTCAATATCACCTTCATCAAGGATGTTACGCCTATACCGCACAATGGCTGCAGGCCTCCGAAAAGGCGACGGGTATAACGAATAGCATCGCTATCGTATTCATATAGTCAGGAGGAACATTTTGGCTCGCTACACCGAATCCCAATGCAGGCTTTGCCGCCGCGAAACCATGAAGCTATATCTTAAGGGCGACCGCTGCTATTCGGACAAATGCGCGATCGAGCGCCGCAACTACCCGCCGGGGCAGCATGGCCAAAACAGGGGCAAGCTCTCCGACTACGGGCTCCAGCTTCGCGAAAAGCAGAAAATCAAAAGAATTTACGGCTTGGTTGAAAAGCAGTTCGAGAGCTATTTTAAAGAAGCTGACCGCCAGAAGGGTGTTACCGGCACAAACTTCCTTGTTTTGCTCGAACGCAGACTTGACAACACGGTCTACCGGCTCGGTTTCGCCAATTCCCGCAGCCAGGCCAGGCAGCTCGTCAGGCATGATCATTTCCTGGTAAACGCCCGGAAAGTGAACATCCCCTCGTATCTGCTCAGACCGGGAGATACGGTTGCCGTAGTGGAGGGGAGCCGCAATTTGCATATCATTAACGAATCCATGGGCGCCCTGCCGCGCAGGGGTCTTCCCGCGTGGCTCGATCTCGACGCCTCGAAGTTCGAGGGTACTTTCAAGGTCTACCCTGCCCGAGAGGAGATGAACCTGCCGGTTCAGGAACAACTGGTGGTTGAGTTCTATTCGAAGTGATCGAGCCCGCGAAGCCTTTGCGGCCTCCGCCGAAATCTCGACGCTCCGCGAGGCGTGGCGGTTCGACCGCCTACCAAAGGGCCTTTGGAGCTTCGCGCATCCAAGTGGCCCACTTGACTTTTCAGACGGGGCCCTGTGGTGATGTCTCTTTAATGAGGATAAAACATGCAAAAAAACTGGCGCGAACTAATAAAACCGAAGCGCTTGGAAGTCGAAACAGCAGAGCCGAACACATACGGGAAATTTGAGTGCGAGCCCCTGGAGAGGGGTTTCGGCATTACGCTGGGAAACGCGTTGAGGAGGGTGCTGCTTTCATCTCTGCAGGGCTCAGCCATAACCAACGTGAAGATAGACGGCGTTTTGCACGAATTCTCCACAATTCCCGGTGTCCTGGAAGACGTCACCGATGTGATACTCAATCTGAAGGAAGTCCGATTCAAAGTGACCGGGGACGGTAATCTTCGTCGCTTGCAGATCGAAATGCAGGGCGAAGGCCAGATCACAGGCAAGGACATCCAGACCGGGGCGATGGTCGAGGTCCTCAATCCTCAACAGCATATCTGCACCCTTGCCAGGGACGCCAAGCTCAGAATGGAGCTCACTGTAAGGCAGGGGAAAGGATACGTTCCGGCTGAAAAAAATATCGAGGAAAACCAGCCTATCGGAACAATCCCCATCGACGCTATCTTTTCGCCTGTGCGCAAAGTCAGTTATACCGTGACCCAGGCGCGCGTGGGCCAGATTACGGACTACGACAAGCTAACCCTGGAGATCTGGTCGGACGGAAGCGTCAAGCCGGAGGATGCGTTGGCCTACGCCGCCAAGATTCTCAAGGACCAGCTCACCATTTTCATCAATTTCGAAGAGGAAGCTGAGGCGCAGGAGGAAGAGATTCGGACCGAACCCGCTTTCAACGAGAACCTCTTCCGCAGCGTTGACGAACTGGAACTCTCTGTTCGGTCGGCAAACTGTCTTAAAAATGCCGATATCCGCCATATCGGCGAGCTTGTTCAAAGGACCGAGCAGGAGATGCTCAAGACCAAGAATTTCGGTCGCAAGTCGCTCAATGAGATAAAAGAGATACTCAGCGAAATGGGACTCTCTCTGGGGATGAAGATCGATAATTTTCCCAGCCGCGAGGAAATCGAACAGAGAAGAAAGGAACAGGAATAATCCATGCGCCACGGAGTTTCCGGCAGAAAACTGAACCGGACGACGAGCCACCGTCTCGCCATGTTCCGGAATATGGTTACCTCGCTTCTCAATCACGAACGCATTTACACAACGGTGCCCAAAGCCAAGGAAATGCGCCGCTGGGCCGAATGGATGATCACCCTGGGCAAACATGGCGGCTTGCATTCCCGAAGACAGGCGCTTTCGGTTATTCGTGAAAAGAATGTCGTGTACAAGGTATTTGAGGAACTTGCCAAAAGATACGAAAATCGGGCCGGCGGCTATACGCGGATAGTGAAAGTGGGGTTCAGGCGGGGCGACGCCTCTCCCATGTGTATGCTGGAACTGATAACCGATGGCGGTGAAAAGGGCAAAAAGAAGGGCAAAAAATCCAAAAAGAAGGCCGAAGCCGCTCCGGCAAAGACGGAAAGCTCCACACGCTGAAAATATCTGAACCATCTGAGTAGAACCACTGATGGACACTGATAGACACGGATTTTTCCTGACCGTTAAGTATCAGTGTCCATCCGTAGTTCATTCTGTGTCCATCCGTGGTTCCATTGGTGGTTTATTCTGCGTTTATTTCATGATTCGCTTCGTTTCTTCCTCATTCAACAATCCGTGTCTATCAGTGTCCATCCGTGGTTCATTCCCTGTTTATCCGTGGTCTGAAAACCCTCAGCCCTGATTGTCTTCTTCTTTTTGGACGTAAGAACAGCATTCTCTACAGGTAAATCCGCTCCACATCCCTTTGGCAGCCTTATCCAGGCATCTGTCGTAATTCGGGCAGGCGAAATTGCGCACTCCCTTGCCCTCCTTGCACATCATGGGATAGGGAGCGTCCTTATCCACTCTTTCGGGTTGAACGAGCTGTCCTCGAGAACCTTTTTCCTTCGCCATGTGTACAAACTCCTGGTTGCTCTCCGGCCCGAAGCGGCCCGGCGTACAAAAAATGTAAATCCCCAATGCGTAGCTAACTATTCTTCGGCAAACCCATTATAATCCTTTATGTTAAGCATTTGACCAGCTTAAAGCCTTTTAGTTTAAAAAATACGTCTCTAGGAATCAAATGTTTATTGCCTCTGGCCGAAAAATTCGAAAAATTTCACCATCCCGAAGGATCATCCCGGGAGGGTCCCGAAATGAACCCTGAAAAAAAACGGCGCATGGCCCATTTTCTGATGCCGGCGGCCTGCCTGGTTTTCGGGATATCGACTCTGGCCATGTTGTCCGGATTCGAACCATTTTATTCCGGCTACTATTCATTTGCCTGGTGGAGCTACATTATCTTTATCGAGTCTTTTCTCTATTGCCGGTGCCGGGAAGCAAAATCGCTCCTGTTTGAAAATCCCGGGAAATTCCTTCTTCTTCTTCCCTTGTCCAGTACCGTGTGGCTCGTCTTTGAAGCATTGAATTTCCGGCTCTCGGACTGGCATTACATCGATATACCCTCTGACACGGTTATTAGATGGACGGGATACCTCGTAGCCTATTCGACGGTTTTGCCGGGAATTTTTTCGACAACGGCGCTGCTGAAATTCATGGGAGCTCTAAAAAATTCTGAGGCGGCTCCGCTCGGTGATCCTCAAAGGCTACGCGGTGTGCCACCGCCGAAGGCAGTGGCCAAGTTGGCTGGCGGTCCCACCGCCTATAAGCCCTTAACGGCGCTGCTGAAATTCATGGGAGTTCTAAAAAATTCTAAGGTGGCTCCGCTCGGTGATCCTCAAAGGCTACGCGGTGTGCCACCGCCGCAGGCAGTGGCCAAGCTGGCTGGCGGTCCCACCGCCTACAAGCCCTTCATTCTCACGGGCATACTTTGTCTGCTTTTGCCGCTCGTTTGGCCGAAGTACTTTTTCCCCCTGGTCTGGGGCGCTTTCATATTCCTGCTGGAACCGGTCAATCACAAGGCCGGCGCTCCTTCCCTGCTTCGGGAATGGGGAAAGGGGTCGCTTAGGAACTTCTACCTTCTGCTTATGGCCGGGGCTGTATGCGGGCTTTTGTGGGAATTATGGAACTTCCGGGCAGGGTCGAAATGGATATACACCGTACCCTGCCTTGGCTTCCTGAAGATTTTTGAAATGCCTTTGCTTGGGTTCCTGGGGTTTCCGCCCTTTGCCGTCGAATGCTATACGATGGCTGCGGGCTTTTTCCTGCTGATCTCCAAAATCAGGGAGAAATATCCCCCGGTGCCGGCACTCTGCATATATGCGGCCGTGGCCGTTTTGATGGTGCTCTTCGACCTCCTCGTTTTCGCGGGAATAGACCGCTTTACCGTCATATCTTTTCAGGATTTCAGTTTTATCGGCGTGCGGCCGTGAGTGAGGAGCGGGGAGCGTTTTTTCGCTTCGTGCTGCGCGTTCCTTGCTCACTAAAATTCTCTGAAGACTTTGGCGTGGTCCCGGCTGTCAGGAAGACAGCTTGACAGATATGTGATATTATTCTAAATTCCTCAATCATTTGGGGCTCATTGGACAGAAGGGAGAGCATGCGATGGCCGACATTATCAATGTCCGCGATTTACCTGAAGAAGATGTTCAGCTCCTTGAACGCTGGGTAGAGCGCCTGAGAGCCAAAGTCAAAAGACAAAGACCGGCCCAACGGGAGAAAATAGAAGAGTCGAATTTTACTACATGGCCGCTCGGGGTAAAGGGGCAACTTAGCCGCGAGGAAATCTATGATTACCTCTGAAACCGCCCTGCTTGATACCAACGTGCTCGTCTACGCCGCCGATGGAACATCGGCTTTCCATCAGTCATCCAAACATCTTCGGGATCGCGGGATTCAAGGGGAAGTCTCGCTGTGCATTTTTCCTCAAATCTTGAGCGAATTCTTTGCTGTCATCACTGATTCCAGGCGAGTTGATAACCCGCGGACCCAGGAGGAAGCTGCAACCGAAATCGAGAAGTACCTCAAGGCCGAACATGTGCTTAAGCTATATCCCGGGCCGGATGTCATGGACATCATGCTTGACCTGCTTCGGAGTTACGAAATCAAAAAGCAGGAAGTCTTTGATTTGCAGCTCGTGGCTACCATGCTTTCCAACAACATCAAACGAATCTACACCTTCAACCGGGGACACTTCGACAAGTTTGTGGAAATAGAAACACTGGGGCCCTGAATACCACATCGAAAATAATTAAGAAAAACGTATAACGTCGCACTGGCGGAAGGGATCGTATGGGTTCTTCAAATGTTATGCAGTCGAAGGTGTCTACGAAAGGCTGGGTTGTCATTCCCGCCGCCTTGCGCAAGCGTTATCGCTTGAAGCCTGGAACGGTGGTTGAGTTCCGGGAAGAAGGCGAAAAGATCCTTATCGTCCCCAGAAATACTGATCCCCGCGAGGGGTTGTTCGGGAAGCTGGCGGGCAGTGTTTCTCTGACGAAGGCCTTGGTTGAAGACAGGGCAGCGGAGTTGAAGCGTGAAGAAGCCGAACTTCGTGTTGGATAGCTTTGCGCTTAAGGGGAAGATTCCCCATCTCCTATGCCGATGCATTCGCTGTGGCCCTGGCTCAGGAGATGACCGCAACGCTCATTGCCGGGGACCCGGAATTCAAGCGAGTGGAATCCCTGGTCAAAATCATGTGGCTTTGACATCGTATCCGTCCATTTTCATTCATTCAGCCCATTTTTTCGGAAGATGTACGATTCTGCTATAGAAGGAGGACAAGATGAATGTGAACTGGAAAGATCATATCGTGAGCACTTCCGACGTGCTCAGAGGGAAGCCGCGCATTAAAGGGACGAGGATTCCGGTGAGCCTGGTGTTGGGTTACCTGGCTACAGGCGCTTCCCATGAAGAGATCATCAGGGAATTCCCCGATCTAACAGGCGAACACATTATGGTATGCCTCGACTATGCCCGTGAGTTGGCGGAATTCGAAGTGGCAGTCTGATGGGGCTGAAATTCTTTGCAGACCACTGTGTTCCTGCCTCCGTGATTCAATCAATGCGTGATGCCGGTCACGAAGTCTTGAGGCTCAAAGAGCATATCCCTCAGGATTCCTCCGACCCGGCCGTGATTTCGAAAGCTCGCGAGTTGGATGCCATTCTGATTTCCTTGAACGGCGGCTTTGGCGATGACGTATCCGCCGCGTGGCTACAAAGGCATCATCGCCCTCCAGGTGAGGAACCATCCGCGAGCCATTTTTGAGATTGTCGACAGGCTGATCATCTACCTTTCATCTCATCCGGAGATAAGCCATTACAAAGGAAAGCTGTTTCTGGTGGAAGCACACAGGATTAGAATACGCGAGTGATGGCGCCATTATATTTGCCTGAAACACCTGGAGCTTTGACAGCTTGAGAGGCTCCTGCGCTAAGGGTAAGTCGCACCTCTGCCTCACGACAGCCAACTTTCTCAGCCGATCCACCGGGGACCCGGAATTCAAGCGAGTGGAATCCCTGGTCAAGATCATGTGGCTTTGACATCGTATCCTTCCATTTTCCCTCATTCAGCACATTTTCCTGCTACCGCCGGTAAGGAATAGACCTGCAATGGTCAAATCTCCCCCTTTCAAGGCCTGACACCATTGTTTCACTCCACCCCGACTTTGCGTGGAACCACCTGATTTAATGCTCTGCACACTCCGCAAACAACGCGGGGAAATATCTCCCCTGCGCGTCCAAAAGGCTTTTTGCCCATAGGTTGCGGCCCAAGCTGCTCTGCCCCTCTGCGGTGAGACGTATTTTTCGCTTGCCCATGGGTTCGTCCGCGATTACTATACATACTAAAATGCAGTCTGTTTTCTGTATATAAAGATGTAGTAAAAGGTGTAATAGCTAGAGAATCAGGACTAAAGGCATCTAAAGGAGTTCGCCCATGTCGGCAACCCAGGAAAACCAGGCAAATCGAATCAAGCGAGTGAATCTAAGCATAAGGCAGGTTGTGTGGAAAGAGTTTGAAGGTCTGGTCCCAGGGCGGCGGAAAAGTGCGATCGTTACGAAGCTCATCGAAAATGAAATTGAAAGAATCAAAGAGGCGAAGTGGCGCGAGGAATTGGCTCTCAGCTTCCATGACATGGCGAAGGATGAGGAGTATCGGAAGGAATCTGTTGAATGGGACGCGCTTGACGCGGAGGAGTGGCCGGAATGAAACAGGGGGATGTGTGCCTGGTGGATTTGGATCCGCAGCGTCGCACCGAGACGGGCAAAGTCCGACCGGCATTGATCGTCTCGATCGATGAGATGAACGACCATGCGCCTAGGGTCATTATTGCGCCGATTACTTCAAATGTAAGCAGAGTATATGGAAGTGAAATGCTACTCCCGACAATCGGCGGACTCGATAAAGCGTCAAAGGTCATGCTCAATCAGCTCCGGAGCATAGACAAGGGGAGGCTCAAAAAGCGGTTGGGCCAGGTTGACCGAATTACGCTGAGATCCGTATGCGATCTTGCCATAAAGCTCATCACACCCCCCAAAGAGTAAACGATCCGCAAGCAATATCGTCGAAGTCGTGACCTCAGTCCTCGCGCCTCGCGCAGTCCTCAGTCCTGAGTCAGCCATCATTCCTCACTCCTCATTCATCATGCAATCAGTTGGTTAAGTCAGCTCGCCGGTTTCGCGCTTACAGACAGGCAGCGCCTGGCTTTGGTCTTCCTTCGACAGCATGCGGAGATCGACAACAGCAACTACAGGCGGCTAAATCGGGTGGATGTGATGACAGCCGGTCATGAGTTACGAGGTTTGGTCGAGGTTGGGCTTGTCGAGCAGCATGGGTTCGGCCGGTGGACCTCCTACAGTTTGAAGGTCCCAGCCGAAAAGCCGGTGGCATCCGTCGTCCAACATGAGGAAGAGCGAATTTTGGGGTTCGTGCGCAAACATGGTTCTATCAACAATGCAGAATGCATGGAACTGCTGGGAATTAAGCAGCGACGAGCCCATTACTTACTACGGGCCATGGTCAACAAAGGGGCGCTCACTCCTAAAGGAGAGCGCCGCTGGACTAGGTATTGGCTTTCCTGATCTGTTTTGGTTCTATCAACAATCTATCAACAATTTGTTCATAGAGACACGCACGTTGTCCGCACCATGTTCAGCCGGATGAATATAGTGGAGATCGACCTCATGGGGGAAAGCAGGCAATGAAAACCCTGCCGCTCGACTCATCGCCGGTTAATATCGTGCAAATCGAGACAGGGCCAAGTCGAACTGCGGCCCTTTTGATTCATCGAGCTACTCCGGCCTGCCCACCTGCTCTTGCCGAAAAACTGCAAAAGATGGAGATACAGCGGTTCTGGGCAATCGGTAATCGGAGGATTCTCGACAGGCATCTCCTTGGCTTTATCTGCTCCTCCAGGTGCCAGGGACAGGTGATTCTTCGGATATATGACTTAGCTCGGGAACTACGTGACGCAGGAATCCCAATCATCAGCGGGTTCCACTCACCCATGGAGAAAGAGTGCCTCTACCTGCTTCTTCGTGGCGATCAGCCTGTCGTGATTTGTCCGGGGCGAGGCATTGATGGTATGCGATTGTCGGCGGCATGGAGAAAAGAAATGTCCAGAAACCGCCTGCTTTTGCTTTCCCCTTTTGAACCCAGGCTGCGGAGGCCTACAAAGGCGTTGGCTGAGATTCGGAACAGGTTCGTGGCGATGATCGCAGACTCGGTTCTGGTGGCCCATGCGGAGCCGGGAAGCAAGACGGAGCGGCTCTGCCTGGAATTGCTTGAGAAAGGGAAAAGCCTCTACTCGCTTGGCATGACAGAAAACAACAACCTGATCGAAAAGGGAGCTCTCGGCATCGGGGGGAAGGAGTTGCCGGATTTTTTCTCTCAACGTTCGACCAAAGCTTAGCCCAGCTTTGTCACGCCATTCAAAGCCCGTGAAAACCAGCGAAAAGAGATACCCGGAGGGGTTGGTAATGGCGCTGCGCCGAGCGCTTGGCCTCACGCGCCTGCGCGTGCGGCCAAAATCCCTGGGGGGTGTGGGGAGCACGGCTCCCCGCGCTTTTTCTCTTCCTCCGCTCTCTTCGCCCTTAGGGCCGGCCTGGTTTTTATTTCCCCGCTGATGTCTTCGTTGAGAGCCATGGCCACTCTATTTAGACCCGATAACGAGAGCTCAGCAGCAAATACCTGTTTGACTCACTTTTCCACGGATTCTATGCTATTTTAATGCCTGCATTGTCAGACCGAAGGTCTCGAAAACACATCCGGCGGCCGTTTTAGGGATAACCTACAGGGGCAAAGATGCGGCAGGCTATTATGGTTTACCCGAGGCGGCAAAATGGTTCCCCGCCTGAACGAGCGCGGGCCTATGGCTCTCTTGAGTCTCGTTTCGACATAGAATTCACCGCGTCCCTGGCGCAAAAAGAGAAGCAGATCCAACAGAACTACCGGCCGATCATCGGAATTCACAAATGGTTTGCGCGCCGTCCCGGTACAGTATTCCGTAATCTCCTGTTGGCGGAATTTAACGGCGAGAATTCTTTGCAGGAAGATTACTGGCGCGCCCACCAGTTCAATGGGGTTATAGCAGACCCCTTCATGGGAGGGGGAACCCCGATTCTTGAAGCCAACCGTTTGGGTTTTAGCGTCGTGGGCGCCGACATCAACCCCATGGCGTTCTGGATCGTTCGGCAGTCGTTAGCACCTCTGGATCTGGATGCTTTCGGACAGTATGCCGAGGCGGTAATCCGCGATTTGGAGCGAGAAATCGGCTCTCTATATATCACCACCTGCAAATTCTGTGGTGGGCTTGCGGAGGTCAAATACTTCCTTTGGGTAAAGACCCAAACCTGTCCGGAATGTGGGGCCGAAAACGATCTTTTTCCCGGCTATTTGCTGGCTGAAGCCGAACGGCATCCTTACCACGTCGTAGTTTGCCACAAATGTGGCGAACTCAATGAATTCAAAAAGCAGCCTGCCAAGAGTCATCCGGAACCATGCTATGCCTGTGGCGAGGCTGTTTTTGTGGATGGTCCGGCAAGAAAAAACAAGATGAGTTGTTCTGTCTGCTCCAAAGTCTTTTCCTATCCGGAGAAGAACCCCGCCGGACCGCCCAGGTGCCGTATGTGGGCCATTGAATATCATTGTTCGGCCTGTAAGCCAAAACATCAGGGACGTTTTTTTAAGACTCTGGATAAAGAAGATCATCAGAGATGCCTGGAAGCGAAACGAGCATTGGAAGAAAGACAATCTGAGCTTTTAATCCCATCGGCGCCCATTCCGTTGGGAGATGAAACAAAACGCCTCCACCGATGGGGTTATAGACTCTTCCGTGAGATGTTCAATGAGCGCCAGCTCCTTGGACTAGGCTTACTGCTCAAGAGAATCTCCGCAGTTGAAGAGGTCCCGCTAAGGCACGCACTGCTCACCGTGTTCTCCGATTTCCTCCGCTATCAGAATATGCTCGCGCGCTATGATACATATGCCCTGAAATGTCAGGATATTTTCAGTGTCCACGGCTTTCCGGTGGGGCTGGTTCAGTGTGAAAACAGTTTACTGGGCATTCCCAAAGTCGGGGCTGGAGCTTTCAGACACTTCATTGAGAAGTACCGCAGGGCCAAGGAGTATTGCCGGCAGCCTTTTGAGACAAGACAGAAAGGGCGCCGGAAAGAATTGATCCCCGTACTTGGAGAGAGCATCAAGGCTGAACAGGTGAAACGGCCTCCCAAAGCTGATGCCCGCGAAGCCTGGATAAACTCGCTATCTGCGGAACGAGTGCCGCTTCAGCCTGATTCACTCGACGGGGTTTTTACCGATCCGCCATATTTTGACAATGTTCAGTACGCTGAACTCATGGATTTTTGTTACGTATGGCTGCGACTGGTGCTGGGGAAGGAATTCGATGCTTTCAAAGCTCCATCGACCAGGACATTGCAGGAACTGACCGGCAACGAGGTGATGGGGCGCGGCCTGGAGCATTTCACCATTGGTTTATCGAAGATATTCTGTCATTATGCCGCGGCATTGAAGCCGGGAGCGCCCTTTGTTTTTACTTTCCACCATAACGACCCTAACGCCTACATTCCGATAGTTGTAGCCGTTTTGGACTCCGGGCTCGATTGCACCGCCGCATTGCCCGTTCCAGCTGAAATGGGCGCCTCGCTCCATATCGCCCGAACTAAATCATCCGTGCTCGATTCCGTCTTTGTATGCCGGAAAGTGAAAGTTGGCGTTGAATCGGAGACTGTCCAGGATAGATTAAGAAGCGATCTTTTAGCTCTCGAAAAAGCCGGTCTTCGGGTTACCGAAGGAGATATCCGGTGCCTGCTCGCTGGACACATAGCGCGAACAGCCATCAACCGGCTGAGACCTGGGTGGGAATCAGGAGCTGCGCCCCAGGAACGGATGGGACTCGCCGGGGTGCTGATTGCCAGGTTAAGAGAGGGACTCGACGCTGAGCGCCTCATCAAAGCCCTCACGGAACCCTACTTGGGAAAGGGAGAATTTATTGGCGGTAAAACGGCCCTTTGAGCTTTCTCCTGAAGAACTTCAGCAGCGCCTCGAAGAAATGGTCGATGCTGTTTTCTCCGATTTGGTATCGGAATTTCTCCTCATGCCTATGGGCAAGGGTTTCCCCAAATACACCGACTTCAGGGACGCTTACGAAATTCTTAAACGCACAAGCAATGCTTTTGAGGATTTCTCGCAAACCAGGGTAAACAGTGCGTTAGAGGAAAACAGCCGGGTTTTTGGCGTCATCAGATCGATTTTAGGGATGACCGCGCCGGAATGGGCGGAAATGGCTCGCTCCGAGTTGGATAGCGACGTAACCCAAGGCGCTGCCAGGAGTCTCGACAGACAGTGCCGGGAAGACCCCGAGTACATTTGTAAAGTCCTGTCGCGGTATCAAAACAGAGTCGAGAATGCCCGGAAATCAGGCCGAACTCTGCCAATTCGCCCAAAGATACTGGAAAGACTCGATCGTCTCATCACTGTTGCTGTCAGCTACATCATCAAAGGGGCCCCGGAAGACCAGGACGGATTTATTCACCGCTTGGCTAAGTTTGATACACAGAGCGGTCTTGAGTCTCTAAAATATGCGGCAGAAGAGAATGTCCCTTACGCCGCCTTACTTTATGAGCGCTATCTGGGTCGTCCGTTTGCCGGCCACCGCGATGCCGTTTCTGAATTGGTGGGAGAAGTTATGGAAAACGCCGTTGAAGAGCGTCTGCGTCATGCCGGAATATCCTACCGAAAGACAGGGAGGGCGGAAAGGATTCCCGGTTTCGGTCAGGCTCCTGACTTCTGCATTCCTGACGAAATAAGCCCGATTGCGGTAATCGAGGCCAAGATCACGAGCGATGACGGCACAGCCAGAGACAAAGTGGCTCGGATCAAGGAACTGGAGACTCAGCGGAACGAGCATGTTGCGGCTGGCCGGTCGAGTTATGAGGTAATTGCCTGCATCGATGGCCGTGGGTTTCGGCAAAGGCGAGAGGATATGCGGCAACTGTTGCTTCGCCTCAACGGAAAAGTATTTACCGCTGCTACCCTTGATAACCTGATTCCGTACACCCGGATTCGGGAACTGGTGACCAAGCATAAAGATTAAGGATATACTGCTCTAACTTCCCAAACCTTGTTACCCCATTCCGAGCCTATAAAAACGTGTGGAACAGAGATACCTGCCGGGACCTGTGATATTTGGCGCTACGCCGGGCGCTTGGCCTCACGCGCTTGCGCGTGAGGCCAAAACCCCCGAGGGTGAGAGAAATTCAGGACTGAGGACTGAGGACTGAGGAATCTGGCTTCTGCCTGCTCACTGCTCACTGCCCCCTGCTCCCCGCTCTCTTTGGCCTTAATGCCGGCAAGTTTTTATTTTACCACTTATCTATTCGTTTTAATTGTATTTTCTCCGGTTGCCGTTTTTGCGCAGCAACTCATTTCATGGTATAATATTAAACAAATTGAGGGATCAATGTTTTGCTGCCGTTTTTGAGCGGTATTCAACTTTTTTCTTACACTCGGCGCAAGGCGGAAATGGTTTGCCTTTCACCATTGTAATTTTCTTAGGGTGCTCGATATGGTTAATCACGGTGTAAATTCCCGCTACTTGACATATTTCACCAGTAGATTGCGCAGGAGAACTCTTTTCCTTTTTTGCTTGATTTCTTCCGCGCGGTGCTCCTGAAGTGTCGCTCCCTTCCGGGATGACTCCTTCTTTGGCCATGCCCTCAAGTATATCGTCAACCGTTTGCCCTGCGAACAGTTCTTTGCGCAGTTCGGTGTAGTTACCATGGCCTTTCTCGTACTCAAGCAGGAATCTAAGGCTCTTGGCCACTCCCAGTTTAGATACCAGAGCCTCCCAGCCTTCCCTGCGAATCTCTGCCGGCGTCAGATCAATGGATAATGCCATAATTCAAAGTACCTCCCTGGAAATGAACTCCAACAGGCTCAAGGCACGGACTTTGAGGTCCTCGACCCCGCCCAGTCTTCTTACGAGAACGTCGTCGCAACTCACAAAGTAATCAGCCCTGGCTTGTTCCGCACAAGCAACATGAAAGGCGTCCATACCCATGATGCCCTTCCTCTCCAACTCCCAGGCCCTCTTCGCAATACTATCATTCGGGCGAATGAATTCCGATGATTCAGCCAGGAGCTTCTCGATAAAGGATCTCCTCTCCGGGTTTGGGTTTTTCCGGTTCTCGTAATCCAATACAAACGAATTGATGGAATGGATTTGCTTTCCACCAATGAGAGCCATGATGGTTACCACGCCCAGGGATTCGATCATGATCCTTGGCTGTATCTGATCGTCGAACGGGCGGTTGTAAACACAGAGATCAAAATAAACCTTCACGGCAATTCCTTAATGAGAGCGCTTTTCGACCACCCCACGTCCTTTCATGCCTGAGTAGGACAGCCGCCAAGATATTAGCGTAACTGTTTGGAAAAATCTAAGTCTATTCCATCGAAGACGACATCCTGGCAGGCTACAAAATAAGTAGGCCGATCCATGGACCGGCAACATGAAATGCACGATGTACGCGGGATTATGTCCACATGTTTCGAACCCAACAAGGCCTTCCGCGAACGCCCAACGCGCCAGACTCCCGCCTAAAGGCGGTAAGAGGATCTTCCGCCTAGAGGCGGTAAGAGGAATGACCAGATTAAGACCAGATTAGACGTGTCGCGCGGTCGGCCTGCCCCCTACGCGCTCGCACGATCCAGAGAGATTATTTCTTTTCGGTAGGATACTATATAAGTCTATCATACGAGGTATCAAACCACACCTTGCCGGGGCTTGAGATTAGCGCTGCACCGGGCGCTTGGCTCCAGGCGCCTGCGCGTGCGTGACTCGTGGCTCATGTTTAGGCACTTCCGTTCACGATTCACGATTCACCAGATAAGGATTGAGGAATCTGGCTTCGCCCTTAAGGCTGGCTCGTTTTTTTATTTCCCCGCTTATCTATTCGTTTCAATTGTCTTTTATCCGGTTGCCGTTTTTGCGAAGCAACTCGTTTCATGGTATAATATTAAACAAATTGAGGGATTGAGGGATTGTGAACCACGGATGAACGCAGATAGACACAGATGAAGGGATTAGGGAGGGGTTGAGGAATTGAATTCCTAAATTGGAGTTTTTAAATTCATTGACTCGAATTGGCCGCATTTTCCGCTGTTTTCACAGAAAACAAAATCGCAACAGCCAATGAAATCAAGGGCTTGCGGAACCGGCGGCTGAATTTCCGCTGTATTTGCAGCGAAACCGCCCATCTGCCCATGAAATCAGGGGGTTGCGCTCGCTTCTCCCGGTTCTTTGAAAACCGAATGAACGTTTTACACATGTCCATCCGTGGCGAAAGGGGATTGAGGAATTGACGGATTGAGGCGTTTCACTGTTAGTCGCGAAGCGATAGAACCAAGAGGAATTATTTTCTTCTGCTCACCGTTCACTGAGTTTCCTGTATTTCGCCTGTATTTACAGGAAACTCTTATAATGTCATTCTCCGCCTTCGCGCTCTTCGCTCCACTATTGGGCATTAGTTTTTTGGCGGAAACTCTTCTATGAGTTTTCGCTTTCTCAGCGGCCTCAGCGTCTCTGCGGTGGACCTTTCGCTGTGCTCGTCCATCCGTGGTTCAATTCGTCCCTCGGTATCAGCTCGCGTGGAACATTTCTCTTCTTTTTCATGTTACAATACGTCTTCCGCTAACCTCTATTGGAATTTCATAAATGAAATACGCCGCTCTGATCAGCCTCGGATGCGCTAAAAACCTCGTTGACAGCGAGAATATGGCCAGGCGGATGATCGACATGGGCTGGCGAATGACCAAGGTTCTCCCCGAGGCCGAACTCATTGTGGTTAACACGTGCGGATTCTTGGAGAGCGCCGTACAGGAAGCAATAGAGGCGATCCTTCAGGCGGCGCAAAACAAGATATCCGGAAAGTGCCGCATGCTGATCGCCGCCGGATGTATGGTCCAGAGGTATGGGAAAAAGCTCCTGNNCCGAGGCGGCTCTGGATCGCAAGGCCGGCGACGGTCCCCGGCGGTGAAGCCGGCTGGGCAATATCGACCGGGTCTCATTCGGCGTACCTGAGAATTGCCGATGGGTGCGGCAATTCGTGTTCTTTCTGCATTATCCCCAATCTGAGGGGGCCGCTCAGGAGCAGGAAGGAAGCGGATATTCTTGCTGACGCGGTCCGGCTCGCATCTGCGGGTATAAAAGAAATCAACCTGATTGCCCAGGACACCACGGCGTTCGGGCTTGACCGAAACGACCCTGAAGCCCTGCCGAGGCTTTTGGAAAAGCTCGATGAGATGCCGGGCCCGGAATGGATACGGCTGCTCTACTCATATCCCGACCGCATTACCGGCCGGCTGCTCTCTGCCATGGCGAATTCACGCAAGGTCGCGCCTTACCTGGACATCCCCATCCAGCATTGCGCTCCGGCAATCCTCAAGGCAATGGGACGTCCGCCCGGCAATCCGGAAAGGGTTATCGATAAAATCCGCTCCGCCATCCCGGGGGTTGCATTGCGCACTTCGATCATAGTGGGCTTCCCGGGTGAGACGAGGGCGGAGTTCAAGTCGCTGCTCGCTTTCATGGAACGAGTCGAGTTCGACCACGCGGGAGTTTTTGCCTATTCGCCCGAAGCCGGGACAAGGGCCGCGCGCCTCCCCGGCAGGCCTGACAAAAAAACAGTTGAAAGCAGGCGCGCCGCCCTGCTCGAAGTCCAAAGGGATATTTCCAGGCGAAAACTTAAGCTGCTGGTTGGAAGGAATCTACCGGTCCTGATCGAAGGCCCGCACCCCGAAACCGAACTGCTCCTTGCGGGACGCCTGCTCACCCAGGCGCCGGAGGTGGACGGGAGCGTTATAATCACAGCGGGCTATGCGGAAGCGGGAGAAATCTGCCGGGTACAGATCACCGCCGCGCATGATTACGACCTGGAAGGGATCATTCAATAAAAGTCTTGAGGCATGCCTGCCTGTTCGGGTTCTTCAGCTTGCGAAGGGCCTTTTTCTCGATCTGTCGGATCCTTTCTTTGGAGACATGGAAAAGTTTGCCTATTTTCTCCAGGGTCTCAGCCGGATGGCCATCGAGGCCGAACCTCAGCCGGAGGATTTTTTCCTCCCTTGGCTGCAGGGTCGAGAGCAGGGTGCGCGTGATCTCGGCCAACTCCCTGTCCGAGCACTCTTCGACAGGCGAGAGCGCCCTTTCGTCTTCGATAAAGTCTCCCAGCCTCTGTTCGTCCTCCCCTATGGGAGTCTCCAGCGAGATTGGCTGAGCTGCCAACGTCAGGACCATCTGCACCTTTTCGACCGGCAGCTTCGAACGTTCCGCAATTTCAGCAGGCATCGGTTCGCGCCCCAGTTCCTTGAGCAGTTCGTAGTAGACCTTGAAGAAAAGGTTCTTCAGCTCGATGAAATGCACCGGCAAGCGGATTGTTCTCGTTTTGTCGTAAATTCCGCGAATGATGCTCTGCCGGACCCACCATGTCGCATACGTGCTGAACCGGTTTCCCTTCGTGTGGTCGAACCGGCCGACCGCTTTGAGCAGACCGAGGTTTCCCTCCTGTATCAGGTCATCGAAAGTCATGCCCCGGCCCCTATAGCGCTTGGCTATGCTCAGAACCAGTCTGAGGTTAGCCCTGACCATCTCCTGCTTGGCCGTGTCAACAGCCCTCATGATTGCACGAACCCTCGCCAGTGAGATCGAGAAGAGCGGATTTTCCGGGTGATCGTTTGAGGCTCGCTCCAGCGTGCGCACAACTACCTTGAGCACCTTATCCCTCACGCCGGGGAAGGTTTTCTCATGCTCCAGGAGCTTTTTGACCTTTTCGTTAAGCTCAGCCATTATCCCGTCGTCGGGCACATGTTCCCAGACGATCTGCACCAGTTCGTTCTGTCCATCCCTGATTATCTGAGCAAGTTCGGTTTCGCGCTCCTGGGTGAGCAAAGGATAGCTGGACACTTCCTTGAGATAACATGTGATGTGGTCTTCTTCAAAATCTTCTATGGGCGCAGCAGCAACTTCAGCCTCGACAGGACCTTCTTCTTCTTCGGGTTCCGCTTCGGCGAGCGCAGGAACGCTGGCCTCTTCTTCGACGACGACTTGGTCGATCAGCTCCAGATCCAAATCAGGGCCGTTAAACCTGCCCTCTATGACTTGCCTCTCGAGCAGGCTTTCCAAATCATCTTCGGAATCGGGTTTCTTAAAATAATAATCAAAAGGCAGGCACTTTTCAGAGCTACCATAAGCTTTCATGTCGTTCTCCTTTGCGGCAGGCAGCCGTCTTCCTAACTGCGGGCATCTGCCGCCCCCCCCAGCTACACGGCCATCATCCGTCGTTCTGAGAGTACACCACTGTACGAATGACTTCAATAACAAAGAAGTTAAGATATTTTGGGTGTTTAGTCAATAGTTAGCAGTTAGTGCTCAAAGGTGGTACGTCATGGTTGCCGAGAGATGTGAATACTTATTGAAAAGATCGTCAGGCTAAGGGCTTGTCCGTAAATAA
>PLSV01000228.1:0-13668 GCA_003165235.1 Syntrophobacteraceae bacterium | reverse complement strand
GGATTTATTTGCGGACAAGCCCTAAATATGTATTTCAACAATATCGCCATCCTGCAGCACATAATCCCGCTAGACCATTTGCCCGCCGAATATAGAGTTTCCCCACACCTTTGCGAACTTGAGCCTGGCTACGAAATCCTTATGGATTTCTGAGGCAAGCTCTTCGATGGTGCTCTCTTCAGGGAGCACGAAGGGAGACTTTAGATCGGGCTCCTTGCCTGGTGATTTGGTGTAGACACGGATAACGGCGGCCATTTCATAGATTTTGCCGAGAAACTCCGACAGATTGTATCCGGCCAGGATCGAGACGGGGATTGAGGGCAGCCGCAGTTCGCAAAGCTCCAGAAATACACGGTAATCCTCTTCGTCCAATTCATTATCGACCTTGTTTACCAGCAGCAGGACCTTCTTTATGAACGGGGCCTTCTTCAAGTCCGCCGCAATAGGCGTTGCGGGCGGATATATCCTCAGGCCGTTTAGAAAAGCCATGGCGTCCGCCGTCTGCTGTAGCGGATCGCCCCGAATATCGACAACCACCACTATTATGTCGGTTCGCCTGAGCAGGTCCGCCAGTCCCGGGTCGATGAATTCGGTGGGGACAGGCGGGGTATCGATGAGCTGGAACTGAATATTTTCAAAGTTGGCCATTCCCGGAGTGGGCTTCCAGGTGGTATGGGGAAAGTCCGCGACCTCGGGTTTGGCGTTTGTCAACGCGGCTACAATAGAGGATTTTCCAACATTGGCGACCCCTACAAGGATGACCTGGGCTGCCCCCTCCCTTTCGATGCTGTAGGCCGTGACCCCTTTTGCCGAACCTTTTTTCTGCTGGGCATCGGATTTATGCTTTGCTATGCGTTTGCGCAGATCGGCCCTGAGCTTATCGGTGCCCTTGTGCTTGGGCATGATCGTAAGCATCTCTTCCAGGGCTTCTATTTTATCTTCCGCAGTTTTTGCTTCCCTGTAGCGCTTTTCGGCTTCAAAATAAGGGGGAGGCAGATTGGCTGGCATGTCCCTTTCCCTTTTGAGGAGAACCGAAATTGCTTTGCAAAATGTGCAGCGAAGAACTCGAACTGGTCAAAGCCTGACGCAGGGCTTACCTGCGCTGCCGTGAATGCGGCGCAATATATAACATAGTGGATTTTCGTGAGGAACTCACGGACGAGCTGGAAAAAGCTCTCTCTTTTTGCCGGGTGGACCAGCTCTGAAGTTCCGTTCACCCAGCTTGGTTCAGGTGTTTATCAGTGGGTTAACCCGAGTTTGTCGCGGATCAGCTTTTCGGCAAGATTGAGAGCATCCCTGAGCTTATCGGGTTCGTTGCCTCCAGCCTGAGCCATGTCGGGCCGTCCACCGCCGGAGCCGCCCACTTCCTTGACGATCTCCTTTATGAGATTTCCGGCGTGCAACCTGGCTGTCAGTTCCTGGGTCACCCCAGCCAGCAGGAATACCTTTCCCCCCGACACAGCTCCGAGAACGGCTATCCCTTTAGTGAACTTCTCCTTGAATTTATCATTTATCTCCCGAAGGACCTTCGGATTATCGGCTTGGATTTGGGTAACCAGGACCCTCACACCGTCTATTTCTTCGGTCTGATCGAAAAGATCGGCCGAGCGCCTGCCGGCGACGGAGGCCTTAAAAGCTTCGAGTTCTTTTTCCATTTGCCGCTGTTGGGCAAGTATCTTTTCGACGCGTTCGGCCACTTCTGAAGGGGCTGCCTTGAGCGCTTCCGCTGCGTGATTCAGGACTTGCCTGTGCCGGTTTATGTATTCGAGCGCTTGCCGGCCGGCAAGGGCCTCGATTCTGCGGACTCCGGCTGCGATGCTGGTTTCCTGGATGATCAGGAAAACCCCGAGTTCACCCGTCGAGTGTGTGTGCGTACCGCCGCAAAGCTCGCGACTGAACCCCGGAATTTCAACCAGCCGGACCCGGTCACCGTATTTTTCTTCAAAAAGCGCCATAGCNNATTTCATCATTTACCAGCCGCTCGATCTGAACCTGTTCTTCCGGGGTCACTGCGGTGAAATGGGTGAAATCGAACCGGAGACGGTCCGGCGCGACGAGAGATCCGGCCTGCTTTGCGTGATCTCCGAGCACATTGCGCAGGGCCGCGTGCAGGATATGTGTGGCTGTGTGGTGGATTTCTGTGTCCTTGCGCACCTGGGCGTCAACTGCCAGATGAACCGTATCGCCGGCGTGGAAAAATCCGGATTCGACCTTGCCCAGATGAACGATCAGGTTTCCGGGTAGCTTTACGGTATCGGAGACAACGATTTTTCCCGACGATCCGGTAATCACTCCCGTGTCGCCCACCTGCCCGCCTGTGGCGCCATAAAAGGGGGTGCCGGCAGTGATCAGCTCCACAGCCATTTCTTCGGAGGCCGAGCCGATTTCCTCGTCGCCGCTGATCATCGCAATAATTTCGGAATCCGCCTGCGTAGTTTCATAACCCAGAAATGTGGTGGTGACGCCTCTTGTGCAAATCTGCCGGTAGACTTCAGGGATTTGGCGATCGCCGCTCCCTTTCCAGGCCGCTCTGGACATCTCACGCTGCTTTTCCATGAGGCTATGGAAACCGGCCTCGTCCACTTGAAAACCGAGTTCCCTGGACATGTCGGTAACAATGTCGATAGGGAAACCGTATGTATCGTAGAGTTTAAAGATGAGCGCTCCGGGGATCGTCTGGGCTTTTTCGTCGCTCAGGCGCCTTATTTCGGTCTGCAGGAGCCTCAGTCCGTTATCCAGGGTTTCATTGAATCGTTCTTCTTCGTTCTGGATGACACGGGTTATGAAGCTGCGGTTTTCCAGCAATTCGGGATATGCTTCCTGCATAGATTCTATGACCGACACGGCGACCTCGGACATGAACGGCCTGTCGATCCCGAGAAATCGCCCATGCCTCAAGGCGCGCCGAATTACACGCCTTAACACATAGCCGCGCCCTTCGTTGCTTGGCAAAGCGCCGTCTCCGATCAGAAAGGCCGCTGCGCGGCTGTGATCGGCAATGACCTTGACTGAGACGTCCTTTTCCGCCGAGGAGCCATATTTGTATCCGGTAAGCTGCTCGATCTTGGCCATCATCGGGGCAAAGAGGTCCGTGTCGTAATTTGACGGGACCTTCTGGATTACGGCGGCTATTCTCTCAAGTCCCATACCGGTGTCGATGCTGGGTCTGGGGAGAGGTTTGAGGGCGCCGTCCTCAGAGCGGTTAAACTGCATGAACACAAGGTTCCACAATTCCAGGTACCGGTCGCAGTCACACCCCGGCTTGCAGTCCGGCCGTCCGCATCCTATGCTCGGCCCCTGGTCGATGAGGATCTCCGAGCATGGCCCGCAGGGGCCGGTATCGCCCATGGCCCAGAAATTATCCTTTGTCGGAAATCTGAGAATTCGTTCCTCTGGAAGATATCGCGCCCAGAACCTGCGGGCTTCTTCGTCCGCCCCGAGGTTCATCTCCCGGTCGCCTTCGTGGATCGTGGCATAGAGCTTATCCTTGGGCAGGCCCATATCCCCGGTCAGAAACTCCCATGCGAATCTTACCGCATCCTCTTTGAAATAATCGCCGAAAGAAAAATTCCCGAGCATTTCGAAAAAGGTATGGTGCCGCGCCGTGCGGCCGACGTTTTCGAGGTCATTGTGCTTGCCGCCTGCGCGCATGCATTTCTGGCTGGTGGTTGCGCGAGAATATGGCCGCTTTTCCTCGCCAAGGAAAGTCCTCTTGAACTGCACCATGCCAGCGTTGGTAAAAAGAAGGGTGGGGTCGTCGTGAGGAATTACCGAGGAGCTCTTAACAATCGCATGTCCGCGCTCATTGAAAAACTCGAGGAAGGCCTTTCGTATCTCGCTGGCTTTCATCAATGCAGTCTCCTGACTTTCTAAGGTATCTTTAATTATACCAAAGGAGGGAAGGCCCACGGATGCCGGAAGATGGAAAACGGATGGCGGAAGCACACAATTGACCTGTTTTTTCCGTCCTCTGTCCTCAGCTCTGCGGCTTCCGTCAGTCAGCCGCCGCCAATGGAGCGCCGGCAACCGGTTTGAGATTGCAGGCCTGGCGGATTTTCACCTCGATGTCGGAGATCAGTTCGGGATGATCTCTCAGAAAATTCTTCGCGTTTTCTCTTCCCTGTCCCAGTCTTTCTCCATTGTACGAATACCATGTGCCGGATTTCTCTATAAGGTTTGACTCGACTCCCAGGTCCAGAATTTCGCCCTCCTTGGATATGCCGCGTCCGTAAATGATATCGAATTCGACCTCCTTGAATGGGGGTGCTATCTTGTTCTTTACTACTTTTACCTTGGTTCGGTTGCCGACAACGTCCTGACCTTCCTTGATCGGGCCTACCCGGCGGATGTCGAGCCTCATGGTGGCGTAGAACTTGAGCGCGTTTCCTCCCGTCGTGGTCTCGGGCGAGCCGTACATGACCCCTATTTTCATTCGGATCTGGTTGGTGAAGATGACGCAGGTCTTCGACTTGCTGATAGCGGATACGAGCTTGCGGAGCGCCTGGCTCATGAGCCGCGCCTGGAGTCCTACGTGCGGATCGCCCATCTCGCCTTCGATTTCGGCTTTCGGGACGAGCGCCGCGACCGAATCGATCACTATGACGTCGATGGCGTTGCTTCGGACGAGCACTTCGGCGATCTCCAGGGCCTGTTCGCCGTAGTCGGGCTGACTGACCAGGAGGTCTTCCACTACGACCCCCAGTTTTCGGGCATATTGAATGTCCAGGGCGTGTTCGGCGTCTACAAAGGCTGCCAGGCCGCCGAGCTTCTGCGCCTCGGCGATAATGTGCAGCGCTAAAGTGGTTTTTCCGGTTGACTCGGGACCGAATATCTCGATAATGCGGCCGCGGGCGATGCCGCCGATCCCCAGCGCGATATCCAGCGACAAAGAGCCGCTCGGTATGACGGCCACTTCCACGGTGGCGCCTTCCCCGAGGCGCATGATAGCGCCCTTGCCGCACATCCGTTCTATCTGGGAAACCGCCGCATCGATAGCTCTTTGCCGGTCTTCGTTAAGTCCCATGAACAGGGCCTCCTTATTTCTATTGGGAAAAAGTGATTACCACTGGCCGCAAGCCGATCCCCACACCTTGCGGAGCGTCGAGAACTTCCAGCCCCTGGCGCCCGATTATTGAAAAAAGCCACAGAGGTTATTTCCGCCTAACCCCCATCGCTCTCTATAACATACTAAATTCACATGGAATATTATCTATCCGTCCGCTGGGGCGGGGCCTCCGAAGAAAGGCGCTTTAAATAATGGTGTATATCGTGCGCCATCGGGCCTTAAATCACTCTTATACAATACAACTTCGGCAGCGTCAAAGGGTTCGGCCGTAAAGTCCCGGCGCGCAAGAAGAATCTGCTGGAGGGCCTGAAGCCGCAGCCTGCCCCTGACGCGGCCAAGGGTCAGGTGAGGTTTGAACGGGCGGCCTTCCGGCTTGAACCCCAGGGGGACCATCGCTGTTTCTACACGCTGTGCAAGTTCGGCAAGCGCTCCGATCTGCCCCAGCAGGCCGACCCAGATCACTCTGGGCGATTTGATCGTGGGAAAGGCGCCACATCCCGACGGCTCAATGCGAATCGGCGCGGTCTGCGATGCTATCAGGGCAAGAGCGGGCTTTATCTCTTCGATCAACTCGGGCGATACATTTCCCAGGAATTTGAGCGTGAGGTGAATCCCTTCGGTCCTCACCCATCCAACCTGGGCATCGCTTTTCCTTAACTCCTGGATGAACGCCTCGATCTGCCGGCGGGCCGGTTCGGACAGGTCGATTGCAATAAAGCTGCGGATGGATGGTTCCATGAATTTAGTCTTCTCAGGCTTCACCCAATTAAACCGGTATCTCCGATTCACAGGGCACGCCGGTCTGGCATAGCCCGCATCCATAGCCGTCAAAGCCATAGTGCGACTTTACATGGCTCGCCGCATCAATTTGAGTATGACTGCTGCATTTGAGTTTATCATGGCCGTTCGCTGAGACAGCTTGGACCGGACAACGTTCAATGCATGTCCCGCACGCGCCTGTTGAATAGAAAAGGCAATATTCATGGTGATCGCTGTAGGGCCGTGGAGTGGGAGGAATCCTGATCCGCGCCACTACCGAACCAAGGCGTACGGCCTTACCCCTGGCGGTAATCAGTCCATCGCACAGCCCGAAAGTGCCAAGTCCGGATGCGTACGCAGCATGACGCTCGGACCATGTTGAGGCAAAAACAAACCGCTCGGATTTTTCAACCTCCCAATTTGGGAGAAACACGGGGGCAACTGCTTCGTGGCCCTCTCTCATTAGATTTTCCACCAGGTGTTTCCTAATTTGGATGTTGAACTCTTCACCAAAAATCCTGGCCCTGGCCCAACTCTCTGACGGATAGAAATCCTGTCTGCAATTTTCTTTCCTGGTGAGAGCAGTCTGAGGAAGGACCCAGCTTATGACGGAAATCTCTTGTGCTCCAACCTTCAGGTTCGGGAAAGCCAGCGCAAATGTTTCCTCCGGGGTCCAGTGAAACGGGCCGACATATGCCTTATAATCCAGGTAGAGTCGATCGTCCCCCGATGAAAAGCCGACGAGCGGACTGTCGAAAGCCCTGTCATTTGCCGGATTTTTGAGGCTGTTTTCCGGAGAGCTTTCCACGAACTTCTTGAGGGCCGACTCGACCCAGTCAGCAGAATTGCGTGATTGCTTCATATCCCTGCCTTGTGTTCACATTTTAAGGTACAGATTCCATTATCATATTCATAAACGGGATACTGTTGGAGGCTGAATCGCAACGATTTCTTGTCAATCGCACGCGAGTCCCACATCTCCCGCCAATAGTCTCCACAGCATCACCAGGGCGGCCTGGGTTGCGCTTTCCTGGATTTGTTCGCGCGTTCCGCCGCAGCAGTATTCCTCGACTATTTTTTGGGTAGGAGTGACGCAGGCGATAAAGACAGTCCCGACTGGTTTCTCGGAGGTGCCCCCGGTTGGGCCGGCAATACCGGTTATCCCGATGGAGACCTCCACTGCGGCGTTTTTGAGCGCTCCCTCGGCCATTGCCAGCGCCACCTGCCCGCTTACAGCGCCGTGGGCGAGCAGTAGCTCTTCAGATACGCCCAGAATCTCGGTTTTCGCACGATTGCTATAGGTGACAAACCCCCGGTCCAGGTAGTCCGAGGCGCCGGGAACCGCCGTCATTTTTCTCGACACGAGCCCACCCGTGCAAGATTCGGCAATAGCAAGCCTCCAGCCGCGCTCGCGCAGGCATCGTCCGATCACCTTTTCGAGGCAGTCGTCGTTATGGCCGCTTATGTGGTGAGCGCCGATCAAAGAAACGATCTTCCGTTCCGCGTTCTTCACAAGGGTGCGGCACTCTTCTTCGTTTGGCGCGGCAGCGAATATGGACACCCAGTTTTCCCGCCCCTGGGGATAATAGCCGATGTCCACACCCTCACGGCTGGGGTCGAAGGACCGAAGCCTCTTGTTCACCTGGGCTTCCAGAAGGCCCTGAACCCGGAGGATGTGTTTCAGGTACGTGCATCTGTTGGGAAACCTGGTTTCGAGATCGGGGATCACATTTATTGCCATCAGGTGCTTCATTTCATTGGGCACGCCGGGCAGGAAGTAGCACGGGATATCGTTATGGAGCAAAAAGAACCCAGCCATATCGTGTCCAATTTTTATCGCCCCTTCGGGCAGTTCGGCCATCCTCTCCAACTCCCTCGACCACTCCATCCCCCATTCGGCGAGGCGGCCCTTGAGCCAGGCTGCATAGTCGCGATTGCAGACCAGGGGTCTTCCGAATGCCTTGGAAACGGCGGAACATGTCCTGTCGTCGTCGGTTGGGCCGAGCCCCCCGGTTGCAATGATAAAATGAGACGTCTTCAGGCATTGGCCAAGATATTCGACAATGTCATCCTCGATGTCCCCGACTGTAATCACCCTGTCGAGGAGAAAACCACGCGCGCGCAATTCGATGGCAATATGGTGGGCGTTGTCGTTGGGTATATCTCCGAGCAGAATTTCATCGCCGATTGTAAGCAGGGTCCCGGTCACATGAGAGGGCTTATCGGACATATTCTAATCTCCTTATCGTCCGCAAAACCCGCCTCCCCGGGCCGCAGCCGTGGTTGATTTCACCGTTTCACTCAGCTTTGAATCTAAGCATCGAAAAGCGCTCTTGGAGAAACGTGAAATCATTTTGCGCTTTCGAGTATGCGCCTGTAAACATCGGGGAGGGGGGTCCCCGTTTCCTCGGCAATCCGCCTGCATTCCTCGTACATAATTATAAAATTCCGGGTTCATATCATCAATGTTTGTTTCGATCACCGGAAGGTTGCGCTCCAGGAGGGCTTGCTTCTCTTGCCCCAGCCAGACGCGCAAAAGGTTCGGCTGATCGCTTGCTGGATTGCCCCCGATCTGTTTCATCCCTGCGTTGAGCGCCTCGACGGGAACTCCGAGGTCTATCGACGCCCCGAGCGCCATATCCCCGCTCACGCCTGAGAAGCAGTCGAAGTAGGCGATATCCATGCCACTTAAACCCGTTGGGTTGGGGAAGTTGCAGCCGGTCTCTTATTGAACTCAAGGGGAATTCTAGTTTCCCCACGGGTTTCAGGTCAATAGCGGAAATTGGAAATCGGGCTTGGAGATTTTTTACGCGAAGCTTCCATACAAAAAGCCGGTAAGCGGATCTTCCGCCTAACGGTAAGTGGAATGACCGGATTATGACAGGATTATGCGAAAGCCGCGGAGACAAGACGGCGCCGATTCAAATCTGGACGGTAGCGCCGCCTTGCGTCCTCACAAAAGATCGGACGCGAACTGGGCACTCACAAAAGATCGTGCCCGGACTTGAAGCGTTTAACCATGTTAGCAATGTTGAGCCCGGACCTGAGCGCAGTGAGGGTTCACGGCGGCGCTGTAGGTTGATGATTTATTTTTGCGATTTCGCCAGGACAGATTCACCGTGAACCCACCCGATCTCAGTCTTGACAGTTCGGGGCGGGGACGCTAAAGTAGTCTGTCTAATATCCATCTGGAAACCCGGATGAACGTAGGAGAATTTCACCTTATGGGTGACTGGCAGTTTCCGATTCGCAACGGAGGCATTTTTCGTCCTGGCAAGGAAAGCGAGGGGTTGCGCGGAGGCGTACATTCGTACGCCGCACAAGAAACCCCGAAGATTGACGCCGCAAGGGCGGAAAAGGACCCTTTCCGGACGGAAACTTGTCTAATTGGGAATTTCCTTCCCTCAGGAGGGATGGCCGAGTGGTCTAAGGCGGCGGTCTTGAAAACCGTTGTTCCGTTAGCAGCGGGACCGTGGGTTCGAATCCTACTCCCTCCGCCAAAACAGCAAGCTAAGCCCATGAAATCATGGGCGTTTTCTTAGGCGTCTAGATTTCTACCCACGATGCTACCCATGATACAAATTGCGCTATAACCCCAAATACCCCCCCAAACAAAACGCTACATCCTTTTTTTGTCAATGAAGGGGAACAGACGCGAACGCAAAAAAACGGATAGGCGATTTTCGCTCTATGGCGAGAAACACGCGGGGGTATTAATGTTCCTAACAGGGCGACTCCCCCTGGAAGACTCAATGTTCAAACGCTTGGCTACTTCAGGAGATGAGATTTAAGCCTTTGGCGGAGTAGAAAGTGGGGGCGGCGTTTCATTTGCCTCTGATTGTTTTACTAGGGCATCTCTATCGGCGGGGAAATCTTCATGATCCAATTTGGCTGCAAATACTTTGTACACGTCGTCGCGGTTGCCCTTTTTCCTCAGGGTCGATTCATCGTTGATCCATACAAAGTATATTTCATTTTTGTCGCTAAAGAAGCGGAAGAACAGCCTGTATCGTTCCCCGATTTTGACTCGCCTCCAATCGGTATGGACCTCGCCGAGCGATTTCCCGAGGCGGTATTTGGGATGGTCTGGATCAATACACACTTCGCGTATCGCACTTTGGATGCGAACTAGCTGCTTTGCCCTGAACATGTTCTGATAAAGGGTGGGATCGCGTTCTTTTAAAGTCTCGACCACATTTACCATGTCGGTATACAATTCAAGAAACGAACGATGGAAAAATATTTTCCATCTGTCAGATGGCATGGCTATTCCCGAGCGTCGTCAAACAGATGATCGACTTTCGACAACAGGTCTTTTCCGACCTCTGCAAATTCTTCACGAGCACCTTCGGAATTGAGGTTGCCGCTCAAAATTGCGACGACTTTATTGGTTTCATTTTCGTTGATGCCGAGTTTCAAATTAGGATGGACCTCACCGGTTAGGGTTTCGTACTCCTCACATAACCTGAGAAATTCTTCCTCATTGCCCAGTAGATCGCAGGCCTTTATCATCGTGTCCAGGGCATCGCGCTTGACGCGGGGGTCTGAGAATCGCTCATAAGCTTTTTTTGCCCATGATACGGCCTCGCGCAGGAATCTGAAATTGAAAAGGGATGCAGCATAATTCCTGTAAAAATTGGATTCACCGGGGGAAAGCTGAATCGCAAGTTCATGGAAATGATGCATATCTTCGATTCTTCCTTCAAATCCCGCCAAGATCCCCAGCAGCAAATAGCCTTCGGCAGCGTCCACCTTCATTATCGATTGCGCTTCTCTCTTGAACCTCTGAAGCGTAAGGCTTGATAGAGATGCTCCGCGCTGCGCGAGTCTGCTAAGTTCTTCAAGTAATTCGCTGAATTTGGTTTTAGGCAAAGGTAAAGGCATGTTCCTCTCGTTTCTCTGGTGGGGGAACAACTTTAAATGGATTATCATTGAAACCCACAATAATCATTATGTCAACTTAAAACCACCATGAAGATAAATCGATAACTCTCATGAAGAACTTTAAACGCAAATCTCCCGCGCCTGTGTTGTGGCCCGGCTATCACCGGGGCCGGTTGTGGTTGGTTCGGACGCGGCCTTGGTGGGACTTGCTCACGAAACCGACTTTCTCGCCCGGCTTTGCTCTTAATTCTCGCACAGGAAGCGCAAGGATGCCCCACAATCGACTTTCTCCGATCAACCCATACCCGAATACCTCTCATTTGCACGCGGCCCTCTGTCGCTGCACAAAAAATCCTTGCGAAACCGAAATGTGGTTGTAATATGATTTTGTATCAGCTTCGCCTGCTTTGCCCCTCTCCCTTGATGCCCGCCAGATCGAGGAGGCCGAATGACAAGATTCAAATTCATGCTTTTTATCGCTGTGCTGGTCGGGTTTGCTGCCCTTGCATATGCCGGTTTCGAAGAAGGTTCGGATGCTTACGTCAGAGGTGATTATGCTGTTGCTTATAGTGAGTTTAAGCCCTTGGCTGAACAAGGAGATGCTAGAGCCCAAATTAACTTGGGACAGATGTATTTTGAAGGTCAAGGCGTACCCCAAGACTACGTCGAATCTGTAAAATGGACTCGTAAAGCCGCAGATAAAGGGAATCATTTTGCTCAATCTAATCTGGGGATGATGTACTTAGAAGGCAAAGGCGTACCGCAGGACTATGCTGAGGCGCTAAAGTGGTATCGAAAGGCGGCGGAGCAGGGACTTGCTGACGCACAATATTATATGGGAGTGATGTATTATCAGGGCCAAGGCGTACAACAGGACCACGCCGAAGCGGCCAACTGGTACCGCAAGGCGGCGGAGCACGGGGATGCCAGAGCAAAAGTTGATTTGGGATGGATGTACATTAAGGGTATCGGTGTACCGCAGAGCTATGTGAAGGCTCACATGTGGTTAAATTTGGCCGCAGCACAAGGTAATTCGGAAGCTCGAAAGTTAAGAGATTTGTTGGCCGAGAAAATGACGCCTGCCCAAATCGCCGAAGCGCAGCGCTTAGCAAGGGAATGGAAGCCTAAAGGCGAAAACTAAGGCTTGCCGGGCTTGTCTAACAAGTCAAACAAAGTTTGCTCAGCGTACTGGCATAGCGGGAGGCATAATGAGGGCTATCATTCTGGCCGGATTGCTGTGCTTTATGGCCACACCAGCTTTTGCAGCCGACACTGAAACCAAACAAGCTAAGCAGGCGTCGGCCAAAGAAGTTTATGAACTCTCTGAGAAGTGCGCCAAATCCGCTGCTCAGGAGTTCAAGGAAATCTATGGCCAAGAAGCCGAACTGACAGTTGATTATACGAATCACTATAATATAAAACTCAATAAATGCTTCATTTTAGTAACCGACCTCGTGCCCAACAAGTATAATTTTAGAACTAAATTCCTTTTTGACATTAACGAGCACCGTCAAACAGCCGGTTTTATATTTAGTCTTAAAGGAGGCAAAAACTCAATAATCGAGTGTGAAGTGTCAGGAACGAATTGTCAGTCAGAATCTGAATGGGAAGCCCTCGTAAAACCATACATGGAAGAGTGAGTATCTATTGCTGTTAATCACCAAGTAACCAACGCTATACGTGAAGGATAAGATTATGAGAGTAATTACGTTCTTAACGGTGGTGTTGATAGTTGTTAGCTTGCTGCAAGGTTGCAATCCGCAATCTGAATCCCAACTCATCGAGTTGAAAGGGGAAGTAGGCAAACTGAAGTTACAGGTGGATACACTTCAACAGCGGTTAGCCGATTCGCAGACTCAAGTCTCTGACCTTGAGTCGCAGATAAAAACCACAAATGAACTTAGTGAGATAAATGAAAAATCCACAGATGAACAAATAGCGCACATCAATTCTATCATATCCCAACTACAATCCGATCTTGGCGAATCGACTACCACTCTAGATTTAGCTGACAAGACATATTCAAAGATAAGAACAAATTCTGGGCCGATATTTATTTCCGTGCAACACATTGAACAGTACCTTGATGGTAGCAAGGTTACTCTTGCAATTGGTAATCCATCGCTAACAACACTTAGAGGGATTAAACTGTCTCTATCCTGGAACATTCTCTTTCCTGAATACAAACCGGGTGACAAAGATTTTAAAGCAAAGGGGGCAAATTGGTACAATTCCCTTTTGCACAAGGAAATTATCGTCAACGAAGAGATTCGCGCTGGCTATTGGAATAAAGTAGAATGTGTGTTAGAGAAGATAAATCCCCAGAGGCTGGGTCATTTGGAAATATCTATTGAATCTAATAAAGTATCCCTTTTAAAGTACAAGGACATGTAAGGCTCTTGACTGCCAAATCGAACTCTGGATGACCAGATCATTCCAGGAGCAAAAAAAAGGAGTAGGGAATGTACATGCGTCTGTCGATGGTTTTGATTCTTTCTCTGTCTATGGTCTCCCTAGCATACGCCGGTTTCAATGAGGGTAAAGCGGCTTATGACAGAGGCGATTATGCCACGGCGTATAAAGAGTTCAAGGCTTTGGCAGAACGAGGGAATGCACCCGCTCAAAACAATCTCGGACTGATGTACGCCAATGGCCGGGGCGTGCCTAAGGATCATGTGCAGGCCGCAAAGTGGCTCCGCAAGGCGGCGGATCAAGGAGACGCTGAGGCACAATGCGGTCTGGGACTGATTTACACCACCGACGAAGGCGTACCCCAGGACTATACCCAAGCAGTAAAATGGTTCCGCAAGGCGGCAGAACAAGGGAATGCTACTGCACAATATTGGCTGGGATTGATGTACCATAACGGCCAAGGCGTGCCGAAGAACGATACCGAGGCGGCGAAGTGGTATCGCAAGTCCGCAAACCAGGGAGACGCTAACGCGCAACATAATCTGGGA
>PLSV01000339.1 GCA_003165235.1 Syntrophobacteraceae bacterium | reverse complement strand
TCTCTTGGAGTCGTTGATTCCTTTGTGCCGGCGGGCACCTTCCCTTCGGGCTGCACATTCTTCTCAGCGCCGGCCGCAGGTTTCTCTTCCGACTTCATGCCATTCATGGGTTCGCCCTTTTCGCGCTCTCTTGGAGTCGTTGATTCCTTTGTGCCGGCGGGCGCCTTTCCTTCTGGCTGCACATTCTTCTCAGCGCCGGTTCCGGTCTTCCCTTGCGGTTTCAGACCCTGAGGCTCACCTCTTTCGGCCTCGCGGCCCTTATTGAACTCGCCTCTTTGCGCCCTTTCCGAGAGCTCCCTTCTCTTTCCCGCGCCACCCGGAGCAAAGAACCCCCGTCTTTCTTCAGGCGTCAGCTTGTAGAAGCCATGTCTTTCTTCAGGCTTCAAAGTAAAAAACCCCCTTCTTTCTGCGGGCCCGAGAGTGATGAAGAAATCCCTTTCCCAGGGCGCGAGAGTGAAGAAACGGCGCCTCAGGTCAGGGGAGAGGGTGACTATCACTTCCCTCTCTGAAGGTTCAAGACTGACGAACGCCTCCCTTTGCTTAGGGTCCAGGTTCAAAAATACATGGATTTCACGAGGGGACAGAGAGAGGGCTGCTTCCCTTTCTGCTCCTCCAAGGTGAAGAAGGATTTTCCTATCCCTGGGACTTAGAGCATTGATTTTCCCTTTGTACTCTGCGCTGAAGGACCTGTCTTCGGTCCGCTCCCGGGATTCGACCTTCTCATATTCGTAAGAACCGGCCAACAAAATTCCAGCGCTTTGTACCTTAGACTCTTCATCGCCTTGCCTCCCAGGTTGCTCAGATGATTCAGGAGCTATGTCCCTGTCATTGCCGGCAGGGCAACTTCCCTGAATGTATTTGACACTCCCGCCGGTTACGCCGGTCTCAGCGGCGCTGCCGGATTGCTGTATTCCGAAGAGTGGCGCGAGAGCGAATGCCGCCGCAGCCACGATTGAAAAACAGATGAATCGCATCTTCATTTGATGCTCCTTTCTGCGGTTTTTAACTAAAGCAAAGCTGATCACTGTGAGAGTTACGACTTCCCGGAGACTCATTCCTGCTTAATAAGGTAAGGATCGCTTCTTTCCGATGTCAAATCCAGGATTTCAGGAAAAAGACCCAGCCATTCCCGCTAACGGGGACAAGACGAGTATCCTCGTCAAGTTCATGCCTTTTGATGGCTCTTGCCATACCGTAAGTGTTTATATGCCTATAAGGAAGTTTTCTGATGAGGCATTTTGCTACGGCCTAAAGTGTCGGCGCCTTTGGCCGTTGACGATCAAGGACCGAGCTGATTTTCGAGCTGAAAAATGCAGCCAACAGCCCCTGCACCGTCCAGGTTGTCCAGATGCGCAAGGTTCGAGGGATGTTTATTATATCACCGAACCCTGAAGGCTTTCAAAGGAGCATCCAGTGGAAAGCGAAAACGACGGTTCACCGCCGAAGATAGCCGAGATCCTTGACACGCACCGTGGAGAAGAGCACATAATTGTGCTTCATGACTACCCCGATCCTGACGCCATTTCCTCGGCTTTCGCCCATCAACTCATAAGCAGCGCGTTCGATATCAGGTGCGACATTGTGTACGACGGCAGAATCAGCCATCCGCAAAATATCGCGTTGGTGAAATTCCTTGGTATCGAACTTGTTCGGTTTGATAGCAGTCTTGATTGGAAAAAATACGCAGGCGCCGTTTATGTCGATAATCAGGGGACAACCGCCGAGAAGATAGTCAGGCATCTGGAGGAGGCGGGCGTGGCTGCGTTGGCGGTCGTGGATCATCATGAGCTCCAACAGCGGCTGGAGCCCCTTTTCAAGGACATTCGACGAACCTACGGGGCGGCCGCTTCAATTTACGCTGAATACCTTGAACAGGGACTTGTTCAAATGGACAAATCCCACAAGGAACACGTGATGGTGGCGACGGCGCTCACACACGGCATCATCACCGACACGAACGGTTTGACCAGGGCCGGGCCCGAGGATTTCCACGCCGGAGCATTTTTGAGCAATTTTAGAGATGCAGATTTGCTGCAGCAGATCATGAATCAGTCTCGCTCGAAAAAAACCATGGAAATCGTTCATAGGGCCCTTGAAAATCGTGTGACCGCTGAAAGTTTCTCGATAGCAGGCATCGGCCGGCTGCGTGCTGAAGATCGAGACGTAATTCCGCAGGTTGCCGATTTCCTGGTGACCGAAGAAAACATCCATACCGCAATTGTTTACGGCATTGTGGCCGGCAGTGAGCACGAAGAAGAAATCATTGGATCGTTGCGGACGACGAAGATAACCCTTGATCCTGATGAATTCATCAAAGAAGTGTTCGGCAAAGATGCATCGGGCGCCTGCTATGGTGGAGGCAAGGCTTCCGCCGGTGGATTCAAAATCCCCATCGGATTTCTCTCCGGGGGGGAGGGAGAAGCATACGGCGAGAAGAAGTGGCAAGTTTTTGATGCGCATATCAAGCAGAAGCTGTTCGCCAGGATCGGAGTCAAAGAGCACGCAACCACCCCGGACAAATGCCCTGCCTGAGGCTTTATCAACCCTTTTGAATCGACGCCGGAAAAAGAACAACAGGGATCGAAACAGCGCATAAAAAATCGTGGGGACAGGAGCTGAACCTCCGGCTTTGGTATTGTCCCTTTTGGCCAGGGGCGACAAAAGACAACCCGAGTCACGGGTGGACTGACTGCCTGACTATGCCTAAAAGCTCTAATTCTTTGGATGTTCCTTATAACAGTCAGATACATCCGGCAAAGCCGCAGGCCTGGAAAACCGTCGACCGCTCAAAGCGGCTGGAGCGTTGGCGCTTCATATTTTCCACGCGGATAGGAGGCCGTATTACGTCACCCCGGCAGGTTTTAAGCCGGGGTCCAGTGCTTTGATTTCTATGTAATCCGGCAAAACACCTGGATTCCGGCTCAAAAGCGCCGCCGGAATGACGAAATCCGATCCTGGTCTTTTCGTGGAGTTTTAAGCGCTCCACCATTCAACACTTTCGTGCATTCCCGGAAATGTCAAAATCCCATCATCGCAGCCATTACGAGCATCAATTTTATTATTTACGGCTTGCCAAAATTCAATAATAATTAAATGACCAATGGACAAAATACCCTTATTGAAGGTTCGCAAAGGACCTGACGCCTATGGCAAGACCCGCGCTCAGTGAAAAGGAACGTTTCATCCGGCGCGCCGCGTTGCTGGACGCCGCCCAACGCCTCTACCGCGATCGTGGAACGCTTCCCACCGTATTGGATATCGCCAGAGCTGCAGGAATGGCGAAGGGGGCGGTCTACCTGTCGTTTCGAACCAAGGAAGAGATTTTCGTGGCGCTTCTGGATGCCAACTTTGGAACGCTCATCACCCGTCTGTTGCCGGTTATCGAGACACTGGACCCGCTTCCCAGCCTGGCTGCCAGCAGTTTTGCAGCAAAATATGTGAAACTGCTGGACGAAATTCCTGACATTCTGCCGCTTGTATCGATACCTGCCAGTATCTTTAAGAGAAACCTGCCCATCGAATCCCTGTCTCAATTCAACAGAAGTCTGGGCGCCGGTCTATCTGCGGCAGGGGAATTGCTCGAGCGCCGCGTTGGAAGCCTGCTGCCGGGCCGGGGAACCGATCTGCTGTTTCACACATGGACGCTCACTGTCGGCCTGTGGCAGACGTTGGATCTGCCGGAAGCCTTGCGGAAGATACTCGATGCTCCCGCTCTGTCGATCCTTCACCGCCGGTTTCATTCAGAATTGGAAACCTCCGTCACGCAGCTTTGGCGGGGCGCTATGAGCAGCGGTTGAGAGGACAGCGAGGGGAGCGAGGATTTTCATGACAGATATGATTTCTCAATAGACGGCTCATCCAGGAACAAAAGGACTTGGTTCAATGCGATCATCGACAGCGATTCTTTCTATTCTGGCCCTGTTAACGTTCTCATCCTGTTCCTCGGAGAAAAAAGCGGAGCAGTTGAGAAGCGCTCCAATACCGGTAAGGATCGGCGAGATACGGCACGTACAGGACCACGAACTCATATCGGTCAGCGGGACGGTTGCTTCGCCGGACGCTCCAGCCGGGGTCTCTTTCCTCGTCTCCGGAAAGGTGGTCCAGGTGGGACCGCGGGAAGGCGAGCACGTTCAAAAGGGCCAACTCCTGGCGGCCATCGACCCGACGGATTACACATTGGGGGTGCAAGCGGCTTCTGCACAGGCGGGACAGGCCAGGATCGCACATGAGCGCACCAGGGACGAATACGGCCGAATGAAGTTCCTGTTTGAGTCCAGGAGTCTTGCGGCAAACGATTTTGAAAAGTTCAAGGCGGCCTACTTGACTGCCAAACAGCAACTGGACCAGGCAGCCGCAAATGAAAAGCTCTCTAAAAAGCGGCTTGCCGATGCGTCACTCTATGCTCCCGTCAGCGGGTTCATTTCGAAACGGGCGATCGAACCCGGTGAGACGGCGGGACCCGGCCGCCCGGTATTCGAGATTGTTAACCTCGATCCCGTAGAGATCAGCGTCGGCGTGCCGGAGACCGACATACATCTCGTTCGGATCGGCCAGAAGGCCGCCCTCAAGATTCCCGCTCTGCCGGGAGAGGAGTTCCAGGGGACTGTCCGGGTCATCAACGTTTCGGCGGACCCCAGCACCCGAACCTACATGACGCGAATCACGGCGCCCAATCCCGGCCATATCCTCCGGGTCGGCATGGTCGCGGTCGCTCAGATTCAAGGGGACCGCATTCTTGACATAATGACTCTGCCGGCCGAGGCGATCATGCGAGATCCTCAGGGCGCCACGGTGGTTTTCGTCTACTACCCGGATCGCAAGTGCGTATATGCCAGAAGGGTTGAGATGGGAACCGCCTACGGCAGGGAGATCGCAATCAAGAGCGGCCTTTCAGGCGATGAATCCATCGTTCTTGCGGGCCAGGAGAAACTGCGGGACGGAGTCAGCGTCTCCGTAACGGCCGAAAGCGCCCCGGGAGAGGCCCTCGATGCACCGGGAGCGACAGGGGTGCGCAAATGAATCCCGTCAAAGCCTCTCTACGCTATCCAACCGTGACGTTGATCCTTGCCGCCATGGCCTTCGCCGTCGGGATTCACGCTTTTCAGAACATGCCGAGGACGGAAGATCCGACCATCACGATTCGCACGGGGCTCGTGCTGGCCCTCTATCCGGGCGCTACTTCCGAACAGGTCGAAAAACAGGTCACGAAGACCCTTGAAAAACACATCTTCAAATTTCCGGAAATCCGCAAGGAGAAGACATTTTCAACAAGCCGTCCGGGCCTCGTCGTCATAAACGTGGAACTGGAAGAGTACGTGAAGAACACCGATGTCCTGTGGGCCAAGATACGTAACGAGATGAACGAGACCCGCGCCGCCGAGTTGCCGGAAGGAGTCCGCGGGCCCATCGTCAATTCGGACTTCGGGGACACGGTGGCCATGCTCATCGCCATCCACGGGAAGCCTTACGGATATCGCGAGTTGCGCGATTATGTCGACAGGATTCAAGACGAGTTGCGCACCATTCGCGATGTAGGCAAACTTGCCGTCTATGGCGGACAGAGCGAACAAATCTGGATAACAAGCAGCCTCGAGCGCATCTCGCAGTATTTTGCCGACCCGCTTCGCGTAGTCCAGGCCTTGCGGCAGCGCAATGTGATTGAGAACTCCGGCCATTTTGAAGCGGAGCGCGCCAAGATTCCTCTGCATGCGACCGGCCTGTTCACCACTGAAGATCAGATTCGAAATGTTCTGGTGGACGTCTCCCGCACGGGTCAACCCGTCTACATCCGCGACTTCGCCGACGTGGAGCGGCGCTATCAGGACCCGACGTTCGTGGTTCGCTACGATGGAGAATCGAGCCTGCTGCTGTCCATTGAAATGCAAAAAGGCAAAAACGTCGTTCAATTCGGCGACCAAATCTATCAAGTCTTTACGCGCATCAGGTCACTGCTCCCTCCGGATATCCAACTTGACCTGATCGCCAGTCAGCCTGCGGTTGTAAAGAAGCGCATCACTCAATTGAGCCATGAATTCATGCTGGCGATCGCATCGGTCATCCTCGTCACCATTATCCTTCTGCCTATCCGTGTCGCCGTAATCGCCGCCCTCGCAATACCCATAACGCTCTGCACGACGCTGGGGGCCATGAACGCCATTGGGATCACTTTGCACCAGGTGTCCATCGCAGCGCTGATTCTGGTCCTGGGTATCGTCGTGGATGACGCCATTGTCATTGCCGACAACTACGTGGACCTTCTCGACCGCAAATTCTCCAGGGCGGAAGCTGCATGGCGCTGTGTCATGGAGGTTGTCGTGCCGGTCCTGACCGCCACCGTGACGATTATTTTTTCATTCCTGCCTCTTCTGATCCTTACTGGATCCGTCGGCGAGTTCATCATGGCGCTTCCCCTGACTGTGGCCATTGCTCTGTCGGTTTCGTTCATCGTGGCAGTGATGCTGACGCCGATTTTTTGCAGGTTCTTCATCAAGAAAGGACTGCACGATCCGGGGAGCGGTGAATCCGCTAAAAAAAGAGGCAATTTCAGTATCTTGAATCAAATCCAGGCCGGCTACAAGGTGGTGATTGTCTTTTTTATGAGACATAAAGGTCTCGCCGTTTCGTTAGGAGTATGCGCGTTCGCTGCCGGAATCATGCTATTGAGGTTTGTGCCCCAGCAGTTTTTCCCCACAGCGGAGCGCAATCAGTTCGTGATCGACGTATGGATGGGCCAGGGCGCCCGTATCGAGGCGACGGACGCCGTTATGCGCCGTATCGAAAGATACATGGCCGTAATAAAAGAGATAGACCACTTCGCAAGTTTCATCGGACAGAGCGCGCCGAGGTTCTACTACAACGTGAATCCCCAGCAACCGGACGGCGCGTACGGACAGTTCATCGTAAATACCCGCTCGGTGGATGAAACCCCGGCGCTGGTGCGCGAGCTCCGGACAGCCCTGGCGACCCTGGCGCCGGAGGCCCTGGTGATCGTCAAGGAGCTGCAGCAGGGATTGGTGATGGAAGCTCCCATCGAGATTCGAATCTCTGGTGACGACATCGGTGAACTGCGGCGTCTCGGCGGCCAGGTGGAGGGTTTCCTTTCAGAAGTTCCGTATTCCCAGTTCGTCCACCATGACTATTATAACGACTCCTGCATGGTCGACATCAATGTGGATGAGGAACTGGCCAACAGGCTCGGCATCACCAACGCTTCAATATCGACGCTTGTGGCTGGCGCATTCGACGGTGGCCCTGTGAGCACATTCTGGGAAGGCGACCGGGCCGTCGCCATTCTGCTCCGCCTGGATCGAGCGTCGCGCGCTTCCTTTGCCGATGTCCGGGATGCCTACGTGACATCCCAGGTGACCCAGGCTCGAGTCCCGCTTCGCGCCATCACCACGTTGGAGCCCGAATGGCAGCCCAGCAGGATCGTGCGGCGAAACGGCGCGCGGACGCTGACCGTCCGGAGCTTTGTAAAGCTGGGCTATTACGCATCCGACCTCCTCAAAGCGGTTCAACCTCAAATAAATGCTCTGCAACTCCCTCCCGGCTGCCGGATCGAGTACGGAGGTGAAAGATCCAACCAGGAGGAGACTTCCCCACACCTGGTGACTGCGCTGGGCATCAGTCTGGTTGCGATATTCCTTGTCCTGCTCGTGCAGTTCAGGAAAATATCTGACTCTCTCATCGTCATGTCGTCAATCCCGCTGGCATTGCCCGGCGCGGTTCTGGGGCTTATCCTCACCCGCAATCCGTTCGGATTCACGGCGTTCGTTGGAATGATCAGCCTGTGTGGAATCGTAGTGCGAAATGGGATCATTCTAATTGACTACGCAAATTCAAGGATCCTCGAAGGGCGATCTTTGGAACAGGCGGCGACTGAAGCCGGCGAGCGCCGGCTGCGGCCGATCTTCCTGACGACGATGGCTGCCGCTGTGGGCGTAATACCCCTGATTTTATCCGGATCGAGTCTGTGGAGTCCTCTGGCCAGCGTGATCGCCATTGGATTGATCTTTTCCATGTTTATTACGTTGCTCGTGGCGCCCGTGCTGTTCGTAATTATTAAATCGCACATGAGGAAACCAGCCGCCTCTGCGGTCGCGGTGGCTGTAGCCGCATTGCTGTTAACGGCGGGGCACGCTTTTGCGGATACGAAGAAACTCGCCTTGTCCGAGGCTGTCGATCTGGCCCTGAAGCAGAATACGGCGCTTAAAATCGCTCGCGCCAGGGTGGACGAAAATCAGCAGAAGGTGGTTTCCGCCTCGGCCGATTACTATCCGCGCCTTTCTACCCAGTCTTCGTCACTGGGGATTTCAGACCGGCAACTTATAACCATTCCGGAAGGGGCGTTGGGAACGGTTCCAGGCCTGGGACCCTTCCCGCTTCACGAGACTCCGATCAGCCAGGGATCGTCAACGTTTTTTATAAGCAACACAACACTCAGCCAGCCGCTGACGCAACTGTTCAAGATCCATGAAGCGACCGGCATCGCCAGGTCGGACAAAAAGATCGCAGAGGCGGACGTAAGTAAAGCGGAAAATGATGTCATCGTCGCCGTACACCAACTCTATTACGGCCTGTTGATCGCCGGGAAACAAAAAGAAGCCGCCCTGGCCGCGCTTGACGCAATCCAGGAAAGTTTGCGGGAAACTCAGAACGCGGTTCGAACCGGAGACATCCTCGATGTGCGAGTAACAGAAGATCGTGCATCCATGCTCCAGAACAAGCAATCGCTTCTCACGGTGGAAATGCAGATTTCAGATTTCACTTGCGAACTCGATGAACTGCTGGGGCTTCCAACGGATACGGAATTGGAACTCTCGGATGTCAGCCCTTCGGCGTCTTCGCCGGGAAGCCGCGAATACTATCTGCAGGAGGCTCTTTCCCGGAACCCCGAGCTGGAAGCCGCAAAAGCTGCAGTGGTGAAAGCCGACGGTGCCGTAAAGGCCGCCTATGACGAGTATATTCCCGATGTTAACCTGTTTTCCGCCTTTACGTACCAGGAGGGTTCGCCCTTCCTTGCGAACCACGTCGGCACGTTCGGCGTCATGATGTCGTGGAATATCTGGGATTGGGGCAAACGCAGCGGCATTGTCGGTCAGCGAAAAGCGCAACTCACACAAGCCCAGGAGAACCTTCAGCGGCTAAAAGATCGAATCACCGTGGAAACGGAGAAAGCATACCGGAAACTCGACCGTACAAGGAGCATGGTGGGCGTCGCCAGGGAGGCGCTCGCACTGCGCAGGGAAAGGCAACGTTTGAGCGCCAACCAGCTTAGGGCCGTCGCCACCAGCTACGCAAAGCATGCCGAAACGGTTGCGGCTGTCAAGAAAGCCGAATCGGAGGAACTCCAGGCTGTCCTGGGTTACGAACTCGCCCGAGCGGAACTTGATCGTCTCGCAGGGACCCTTGGACGCTGAAACCTTGCTTAGAACAGGGTCTTTGCCGCCGCTTCGGTTAGAGACAGGAAATGATCGGGAAAGATGCCAAGATATATCGTCATTATTACCAGGACGACGCTCATACAGCGCGTCCAGGCGTCAACCTGTAATGTGGGATATTCGTTTACCGGTTTGAGCAGGTAAGCCGCCTTTATGACGATAAGATAGTAGTAGAGTGATATGGTCGCGTTTATCATGCCGATGATGACCAAAAAGAGGTAGCCTTTCTCGAGGGCTGCGGCGAACACCAGGAATTTGCCCGTAAAACCTGCTGTGGGAGGGATTCCGGCAAGTCCGAACAGGCCGAGCATAAGAGTCATGGCGAGCAGTGGGGAGCGTTTGTGCAGGCCCGCCAGTTCCTTTATCTGCAGGTTGTGCCCATCATCGGCGAGCTTCATGATGACCATGAACACCGAGTAATTCATCACAAGGTAAGCGGCCGCATAGTATATCGCGCTGGCGTAGCCGCGTCCCGAAAACGAAAGTATCCCTATCAGGATATATCCTGCGTGGGCGATGCTGGAGTATGCCAAAAGCCTTTTTATGTCCTTCTGAATTATTGCGACCAGGTTTCCGAAAGTCATCGACAGGATCGAAAGCACGATCAGCAGCTTTATCATTGCAGGGCTCGCCCCGGCCGAAAGGCCGGCGAACCGGATGATCATAGCTGCAGCGGCCATTTTGGACGCGGTTGCAATATAAGTGGTGACCTGGTTGGAAGACCCCTGGTAAACGTCGGGCGCCCAGACATGGAACGGAAAGAGGGCCAGCTTGAAAAAGAACCCGCATAGGGCCAGCAGCAGTCCTACAATGGTTGCGGGCTGCGTGATGATGCCCGGCAGCGTCTTGACCAGTTGAGGCACATAAGTGGTGTGCGCCATGCCGAAAAGGAGGCTGATGCCGAAAAGCATCAGCGCTGAGGCCGTAACGCCGACCATGAAATACTTGATGCCGGTTTCAACATATTGGTCGGCATTTCGCCGCATAGGAACGAGCAGGTAGAGAGAGTAGGAGGAAAGCTCTATTGAAACGTAAATCGTCAGCAGCTCAACCGAGCTTACCAGCATCATCATGGCCAGCGTGCATACGAAGATGAGAAAGTAATACTCGGCATGCTGTCTGGGACTGATTCCCTTGAGTTCGCCGGATGAGAAAATGACCCAGATCGTGCCGAGAGCCAGCAGGACTTTGAAAACCTGGCTGAATAGGTCCACCCGGTAGCAGTCGAAAAAGAGCATTCCTTCCTGACGCGATGATGCGACCGTGACCAGCAGCCCGATTGAAGCAAGCACGATAGCCCACTTGTGACACCCGGCCGGGTCCGCCGTCTTTCTCAACGAGAGGATGAAAAAGAGCAGAGCCGCAAGAATGAATAACAACTCGGGAAGAAAAAGCATAAAATCCGTCATCACGTTCCGTTTACCTCGCCTCTAGAACCGATTTACAAACGGAATAACCGTGCTCTGAATAACATCGAGCATAATCTTGGGAAACATTCCGAAAAACAGGATGATGCTCACCAATACGATTCGGGGTACGGCAAGAAACCCTGGAACATCGGGAATGTGCTCCCACTTGGGGTTCTTGTCCCCGTAGAAGGTCCTCTGCACGACCCGTAGCATGAACAGCGCGCTGATTATGAGTCCGACGAGCGCCGCGACGCCGCCGATCGGGTAAGCCTGGACAGCAGCGATGAAAACGAGCAGCTCAGCCCAGAAGCTCGCCATCAGCGGCACGCCTATGCCTGCCAGGGCGGCGACTATGAAAAAGGCGGACGCGACCGGCATTGTTTTGGACAATCCACCCAGTTCGGGAATAATCTTCGTGTGAGTGCGGTCATAGATATAGCCGACAGAAGAAAAGAACAGGGCCGTCATGACGCCGTGGGCGAACATCTGAAAAACCGCCCCGTTTATGCCGTTTACCGACATGGTCGCCAGTCCCAGTCCGACTACTCCCATGTGCGAAACGCTTGAGTAGCCGATGACATATTTCAGATCGGTCTGCGCAAGACCGACCAGCGCGCCGTAAACGATCCCGATACAGGCCAGAAGGGCCATAAGCCCTGACCAGTGAGACAGTCCGGCCGGGCACAGGGTCATGCCGATCCGCAGGATTCCGTAAGCGCCAAGCTTCATGAGCACGCCCGCGTGAATCATGCTCACTGCGGTTGGGGCAGCGACGTGACCCACCGGCGACCATGTGTGGAACGGCCATACGGCGGCGAGGATCCCGAACCCGAAATAGAGCATAATGAAAGTCAGTTTCTGGTCGAAAGCGCTAAAGCCGATTCTCTGAAGCTCGAACAGATCGAAGGTATGAGCCCCGCCCTGCACCCAGAGATAGAGTATTGCGGGCAGAATGAGGGCGCTTCCGGCAAGCAGGTACAACGTGAGCTTCATTGCGCCGTATTCTTTGCGCGTGCCTCCCCAGATGGCGATCAGCGGGTACATCGGAAANNCCGGCAACCAGAAGGAATATGAGCGCAAAAAATTCCTTCACCCTGTGTTCCAATTCCCACATTGTCCAGATGCCGGTAAACAGCACCACGGAAGTGAGCAGCAGCATAGGGAGGTTTATCCCGTCGACAGCGTTGAACCAGTATATTCCGAGACTCTTTACCCACAGGACCCGCTCAACGAACTGAAGTCCGCCCTTCTGGTGATCGTATGAAAGGTAGAGCAGAACGCAGAGGACCAGTCCGACGGATGCGCTGGCGAGGCTTACCTGCTTTATCAGCTTGGTTCTTTCCGGCGGAATAAAGAGGATTGCCAGCAATCCCAAAACCGTTGTCATAAGGATCGCAGTGAGGATCGGAAAACCGGACATTTCCATAGGAGTCATTTGATACCCTTGGTGAGAGTTAAAATTTCTGATTCCATGAACCTAAATCAGGAAATAAAGAACCGCGGCCCCGGCCGCGAATACCATGATCAGCAGATTGTACTGAAGCATTCCGGACTGAAGGAAGCTGAAAAGACGCCCGCTGCCTTCGGTAAAAAAGCATATCCCATCGATGCCGCCGTCTATTATGCGGCGGTCGTTCTTGGTGAAGAGGGATGTAAGACCGCCGTAGACAAACGTGTCAAGACTCTTGCGGTAGAAGATGTCTATGAACCATCTGAGGTCGAACAGTTTCCAGATCGCAGGAAAGTAACTCAGAAACCCGTTGCGGCTGGCCCCTTTTCTTCCGTATTCAAACCAGGCCAGGGCGATGCCGAAAAGACCGGCCGAAACCCCCATAATGAGGAGCCAGTCGCTCCCGCCGCCGCCATGTGCGGGGACGTGCTGAACCGGATGGGCTTGAACCGCGTGCACGAGAAAGCGCTCGATCGAGTGCTCGAAAAAACCGAGCACAAGGGTCACGCAGGCAAGGACCATCACGGGGATCGCCATTGCCCAGAAAATATAGCCGCGGTGCTCGTCTTCATGCTCGTGTGCAGATGGAGCGTGCTCGTCAGAATGCTTTCCCTCGACCCCGCCTTTGGGCAACAAAATGTGGAAAATCAGACGGAAGCTGTAATAAGCGGTCATAACAGCCCCTAAAAGCCCGGCTGCAAGCCAGATTTTATTCGGCTGAGCGGCAAGAACTCCCAGGATAGCCTCTTTGCTGAAAAAACCGGAGAGCGGGTAGACCCCGGAGAGCGCAAGAGCGCCGACCGCAATGCACGCCATGGGTATTTTCAGCCTGCGGCCCCCCTGCTTGCCGATTATCCGCATGTCATTGGTGTGGAATTCATGGATGAATATGCCGGAGCACAGAAAGAGAAGGGCCTTGAACCCGGCGTGGGTCGTGAGATGGTAGACGCCAGCGAAATATCCGCCGGCCGCCAGCGCCATCACCATCATTCCGAGTTGGCTCACGGTCGAATAGGCCCAGACCTGTTTAAGATCGTATGTAACCATCGCCATCGTGGAGGAGAGCAGCATGGTGACCGTACCGATTGCAAGGGCGATCGCCATGGCGTCCGGGGAAGCGGCGAAGAAGGGAAAAATCCTGCTGAACATGTAAACGCCGGCGGCGACCATTGTGGCTGAATGGAGCAGGGCGCTGACCGGGGTGGGGCCTTCCATTGCATCAGGCAGCCAGGTAAGCAGCGGGAACTGGGCGCTCTTGCCGACAACGCCGCAGAAGATCAGAAGGGCGGAGACGGTAAGCAGGTTCTGGGGCAGAGCTTGAGTGCTTGCGGCGTGATTGAGCTCCGGGATTCCCAGGTTGCCAAAACCGATGACAAGCCAGATCAGACCGAGAAAGAAGCCCACGTCTCCGACCCTGTTCATTACGAAGGCCTTCTTTCCAGCCTGGGAAGCGCTCTGTTTCTCGTAGTAGAAACCAATCAGAAAATAGGACGCAAGCCCCACCATCTCCCAGAATATAAACAATTGGAGCATGCTGCCCGCAATGACCATGTTCATCATAGCCCAGGCGAAAAGGGACTGAAACGCGTAGTAACGGCTGTATCCGCCGTCGCCCGCCATATATCCCAGGGAATAAATCTGCACGAGACAGGCGACGACGCCCACAATGGTCAGCATGAGCAGACTCAGCGGGTCGAGATAATAGCCGAAGGCGATGTTTAACTTCCCCGAGCTGAACCAGAGGGTCTGGTATTGCAGAGGGGAGGCGCCGTAGAGCTTTGCGAGCAGGAAAATCGCGCAGAGCGCAGCAACGGCGATCGCCCCCACCGAGATTCTGCTGGAGAGTTTGGGATTGGATCTTGTGAAGAGCAGAATTGCAACCATCGATAAAAACGAAAGATTTGTGCCCAGAACGGTCGCGATCAGGATGGGATCGGTAATGAATGCACCCATAGCGGTTCTATCCTTTCAGCCTCTGAGCACGTTCGATGTTTATCGAGTGCATTTTGCGGTAGAGAGCCAGAATGATGCTCAGGCCGATCGCGGCTTCCGCTGCCGCCAGGCCCATGACGAAAAGGGCGATTATCTGCCCTACAACGGGGTCTGGGGTGAGAAACCGGTTAAAGGCCATGAAATTCAGGTTGGCCGAATTGAGCAGGAGTTCGACCGCAATCAGCATCCCGATCAGGTTCCGGCGCTGGAGTATTCCCAGAAGGCCAAGTGAAAAAAGAAGGGCCGAGATAATCAGATAAGTGGACAGGCTGTTCACGAACTTAACCTCCGGCTGAATCCGGCGGTAATCACCGCACCAATGATGGCCACGAGCAGCACCAACGAGATCACTTCAAAAACCAGTTCATAGCGCGTAAGCAGGGCGTGACCGATGTTCTCGACCGACCAGAGCGAGCCGTCGGCTACACGCGCGGAGGAGGGGCGCCAATCGGTCTTGAGCGCCACGCTCACCGCCGCGACAAAAAAGATCGCGCTGGCGGCAAGTCCCATCGCCACTTTAGGGGTGGCCCGCGGCGGCGTCTCCAGGTGGAGCGGACGGGAAAGCATTATGGCGAACACGATTGCGATGCAGATGGCGCCCACGTAAATAAGCAGTTGCATAAGAGCAATGAAGAAGCTGCCCAAAAAGAGGTAGAAACCGGCAATGCCTGTCAGGGCCAGCGCCAGGCCCAGGACGTTGTAAAGGATATTTCTGGGAAATACCGCTATCGAGGCGCCTGCAATAGTCACGGCGGTCGTGCCCCAGAAGGCCGCCTGCATGATGATGTTAAGGCCGGAAGTTTCCATCCGTATCCCCTTGCCCTAAATGGAGTTTAGTTAGTTTCCGCCCGGAAAGGGTTCTTTTCCGAGTCCGAAATTGCCGGTCTCTTATCCGGAGTTTCCGTACGGAGACTGGTTGCAATCAGGCGGCAAGCCCCTCTGTTTTCTTGTCTTCGGCTTCCTTTTGTTCAACCTGCTTTGCCAGCCTTGCCATACAGTCTATTACGCAATCCGATCTCGTCGTGCCGACCAACTCATATTCTTTCGAATATTGCAGAGTTTGGGTGGGACAGATTTCGACGCAAAGGCCGCAAAGCGAGCATTTGCTGAAATCGATAACGTAGTGCGTCAAAGTCTTGGGACCCTTCTCTTTCTCTTTGACGCCCTGCACCTGAATGACGCCGCTGGGGCAGGTTTTCTCGCAATTCAGGCAGACGATGCATTTGTGCGTGCGGCTTTCTTCGAATATCTTCAGCTCGATGTGCCCGCGATAAACCGCAGAAAGCGGGATCCTTTTGCGCGGATACTGAACGGTCACCAGTGGACGGAACAGCCGCCGTCCGGTCACCGCCATCCCTTCGATCAGACTGAGTCCGCCATAGAATATTTCTTTGAAATAGCCCATTTTCGATCTTGCTCCAAAAATCAGATAAGTTTTACAACAATGGCCGTCACTACGAGATTTGCAAGGCTGAGCGGAATCATCACCTTCCAGGAGAAGTTCATCAACTGGTCGAACCTGACACGCGGAAAGGTCCAGCGCACCCACATGATGATAAAAATCAGCATGTAGGTCTTAAAAAGGAACCAGAAAACCCCTGGTATTCCCAGGCTGATTCCGAAGGGGCCGTTCCAGCCGCCGAAAAACAGACTGGCCGCAACGGCGCACACGATAAACATATTGGTGTATTCAGCGAGGAAGAAAAGCCCGAATCCCATTCCGCTGTATTCAGTATGAAATCCAGCCACCAGTTCTGATTCGGCTTCCGGAATATCGAACGGGGCGCGGTTGGTTTCAGCGGTGGCGCTGATAAGGTAAATCAGGCCAGCGAGCGGCTGCACAAAAATAAACCATATGGTTCTTTGCGATCTCACAATCTCTGAAAAACTCAGGGAATTGACCATGAGCACAACGCTCATAACAGCAAGCAGAAGCGGTATTTCATAGGCGACGTTCTGGGCCACCGACCGGACGGCGCCGAGCAGCGCATACTTGTTGTTTGAAGCCCACCCTCCGGCAAGAATGGCCAAAACGGTGAAAGTCGAGAAAGCAAAAATCAGCAGGACCCCCAAGTTCATATCACGGATTATCATGCTCGGGCCAAAGGGCAGGACTAGAAACCCGACCAGAACGGGCGTGAAAACAAGCACCGGAGCGAGAAAAAACAGCTTCCTGTCCGCCTTCAACGGCAGTATCAGCTCTTTGCCCACCAGCTTGACGCCGTCCATAATGGTCTGAAGAATGCCATGAGGGCCGACCTCCATCGGGCCGGGGCGCAATTGAATATGCCCGGCCACCTTGCGCTCGAGCCATACCAGGAAAAGGGCGTTTAACTGAGAAAAGCCCAATACGATCAACAGGCCCAAAATCAACCGGAACCACTCGGAACCCAAAAAGCCCTCAGTCAATTCTTCTCCTCCCAAAAAAGACTTTAACGCCGCTGGCGGCTAAAACCGCCACTCCGTTACCTGTCGATTTCCGGAATAACCACGTCGATGCTGCCCAGAATTGAAATTGCGTCGGCAACGAGCGTCCCGGGCAGCACCTCGTTTAAAACATTCAAATTGCCAAAGCTTGGAACCCGGATATGGCAACGATACGGACCGGGGCCGCCGTCGCTCACCAGGTAAAACGCGCTAAGACCGCGGGCGCTTTCGAAGGCGGAATAGACTTCACCCTTAGGGGGGCTGAGCTTCTGCGGGACCTTCTTGGTAAGGAAGTCCCCCCCCGGAAGCCGATCCAGGGCCTCATCGATTATCCGGCAGCTCTGCTGCATCTCCTTGAAGCGCACAATGTATCTATCCAGGGCATCGCCCTTCGATCCTGTCGGAACTTCAAAATCAAGCCGGTCATACACCTCGTAGGGTTCGTTTCTGCGAACATCGAAAGCGACCCCGCAAGCGCGCAGATTCGGGCCCGTGACTCCGTACTGACGGGCGAGCTCCGCGTCAATAATGCCGACGTCCCTGGTGCGGTGTATGAAAATGATATTCTTGGTCACCAGGGCATCGTAATCGGCCCAGCGAGTCTCCATCCGCTTGAGGAAAGCACGGGTCATGTCGATGAAATTCGAGTCGATGTCACGATTGACCCCGCCGAAGCGGCAATACGAGTAAGTAAGCCTGGAACCGCTTACCGAGTCCAGAATATCCAGAATTTGCTCGCGGTCGTCGAATGCGTACAGAAAGGGCGTAAAGCCACCCAGGTCCATAATGTATGTTCCGAACCAGAGCAGGTGGCTCGATATGCGATTGAGCTCGGAGGCGATCACTCGAATATATTTAGCGCGCTCCGGGACTTCGATCCCGACAAGTTTTTCAACCGCCAGGACGAATCCGTGATTGAAGAGCATCCCGGAAAGGTAATCCAACCTGCTTGCGTTCGGGAGAAACTGCTTATACTGCCTGTTTTCTCCCATCTTCTCGTGGCCGCGGTGACCGTAGCCTATGATCGGGTCGGCTTTGACAATATATTCGCCGTCCAGGTCCAGAAGGATCCTGAGAACACCGTGTGTGCTGGGATGCTGCGGTCCCAGGTTTAAAGTGTAAATTCTTCGATATGCCTGGGTTACGTCCTGTTCAGCCATAAATCTCTTCTCGCTTATGGTATGCGCTGACTTTACCGAAGGTCTTCCTCAGCGGATGATAGTCCGCGTCTTCAGGAAGCAGCAGCGGCCTCATGTCACTATTTCCGGAAAAGCTGATTCCGAAAAAGTCATGCACCTCGCGCTCGAGCCAGGCCGCGCCGCGAAAGATATCGCAAATCGAGGGAGGGACCTGGTCGTGGCCGCAGAGCACCCTTGCCGCCAGCCTGGACTTGGGTTCATAGCAGTTGAAGTGGTAAACCAGTTCAAAGGTATCCTCAAAATCCAACGCCGTTATCGACTCAAGGAAAAAACCGGCGCTCCCGAACGCCTTAGCCACATCCCTGACGCCCGACATCGGGACGGCAATGGACCATTGGGCCCCTGTCAGCCCTGTCTCGTCCCGTCTAAGAGGCGCGTCCGGGAACTTCTCGAGCATTACTGNNCTCACCACGGGTGATCTTATCCTCAAGAGCGAGCAACCCCTGAATGAGGGCTTCGGGCCGGGGAGGACACCCCGGAATTACGATGTCCACCGGGACGAGAAGATGAGCCCCGGGCACTATCGCATACTGCTCCTCATACTCGAAAGGACCGCCGGAAATGGCGCAGTTCCCCATGGCGATGCACCACTTCGGATTGGGCATCTGGTCCCAAAGCATCTGAATCGCGGGGGCCATCTTTTTGGCGATGGTCCCGGCTACGATCATGACATCGGATTGGCGCGGAGAGGGCCTGAAAACACCTGCGCCGAAACGGTCCAGGTCGAAGCGCGAAGCCCCCGCAGCCATCATCTCGATCGCGCAGCACGCCAGGCCGAACGTCATCGGCCACAGCGAATTGGCGCGCGCGAGGTTTAGAATATCGTCAAGGAGAGCGAATTGAACAACCGGAGCGCCCGGTTCTCTCACCTTCTTTGCCATTCAAAAACTCCTTTTCGCCAGGCGTAGACAATCGCCAGCGACAAAATTCCCACAAAAACCAACACTTCGATCAGGTCACGAGCGGCGTATTTGCCGTAGGCGAGCGCCACCGGGAAAAGATAGAGCACGTCGACGTCGAAGGCGAGGAAGATCAGCGCGTAGATGTAATAGACAACCGTGAACTGGATCCAGGCGCTGCCGATGGTTTCCATGCCGCTCTCGTATGTCGCCTCGCGCAGCGCCCCATGGCTCCTCCTGACAACCAGAACGGAAATGATAATGGGAACGACCGCAAAGACAAGCCCGGCAAGCAAATACAGAATTACCGCCAAAAAGTCGGCCATAAGCTTTTGGGAGATCACAAGCCATTCTCCTATGACTCAAAAACAAAACTGGTGAACCGGTTACTGCGGATAGGATGTTTCTTGTGCTGCGGGTCAGATAGCAGTACTGGAATAAGAACGTGGAAATTCGAAGGCCGCTAAAATGCACAACAATGGGTTTCTAATCACGCCTTGGCCAAAATGCCAGCCCAAAATCGAACAACATGCATCTAGCGATTATATCCTGCCCGGTGACTTGATAAATAACAATTCTCCTGTCGTTGCTAAGCTACTGATTTACAAGGATACCCAAGAATACAGGCTGGTGCGCTCGTTCGAAACAGACCGTTACATAACAGATATTTCAAACTTAGGCACGCAATTTTTGAATAATTTTTTCAGATTCGATATGATATTTTCGTTTGGATTTTCCCATTTTCTTCGCAGGAGGAAGACAATGCTGGTCCTTAGCGCCAGGGAAATGGCCGGACTCGATGAGAAGACCATTCACGAAGCCGGCATCCCCGGAATCGTTCTGATGGAAAACGCCGCACAGGGCGCAGCCGCTTTCTTTCTGCGTGTGGTCCCGGACCTCGTCGCCAGGCGGATTGCGGTGGTGGCCGGAAGCGGGAACAATGCCGGGGACGGTTTTGCGCTGGCCAGGATTTATCATTCGAAAGGGGCGCAGGTAAACGTCGTATGCCTTCGTTCCCCCCTGAAGTTGAGCGGAGATGCGCTGACAAACTTCAAGATTCTCGAAAAGATCGGCGTTCCCATAACAGTATGGGAGGAGGCGCAGGATTTTGATGCGCAATGGGCGCCGATCGGCAAAAGCGGCGCGATTATCGACGCCATGCTGGGAACCGGGCTCAAAAGTGAAGTGAAGGGTCTCTACCGTGAGATAATCGAGAGAATAAACGGGCTTGATGTTCCGGTCCTGGCGGTCGATGTTCCGTCCGGACTTGACGCGACAACCGGCCTGCCTCTTGGCGCCGCCGTCAAGGCCGCTGCGACGGCTGCCTTCGGCTTTCTGAAAATCGGCTGCCTGATCGAGCGAGGGACCGAACTGGTCGGACAGCTCGAAGTTATCGACATCGGGATTCCCCCCGGCCTTGTCCGAGCCGCAGGCATTCAGCGCTATTGGCTCACGGACAAGCTCCTTTCATCGTGGATTGAGCCCCGTCATCCCACAACGCACAAAGGAAAAGCCGGACACGTTTGCGTTCTGGCGGGCTCACTCGGGAAAACCGGGGCCGCCGCGCTTGTGTGCCTGGGGGCGGCAAGAGCGGGGGCGGGCCTTGTGACGCTCTTTATTCCCGAAAGTCTTAATCCGATTCTGGAGGTGAAGCTGACCGAGGCCATGACCCTTCCCATAGCTGAGACTGTCGAAAAGACCCCCTCTTCCGCCGCATTTCATGAAATGCTCCATTTCCTGAAAGGGAAGCAAGCCCTGGCGATGGGTCCGGGAATTTCGACCAATGCTGATACGGCGACTCTGGTTAAAGAACTGCTGGCGAAGGCGCCCTGCCCCGTTGTGCTCGACGCGGACGCAATTACTGCGGTGTCTGAAGATCCCGCCATCCTCCGCAAAGCGCAGGTTCCGCTCGTGCTCACGCCGCATCCGGGTGAGATGGCCCGAATCTGTCACTGCGCCGTATCGGACGTCCAGGGCGACCGGCTCGAATCCGCATCGAGGTTCAGCAGAGAGTACGGTGTGGTGCTGGTCCTCAAAGGCCATCGGACTATTATTGCGGCCCCGGACGGAAAGCTCGCGATAAACACCACTGGAAATCCGGCGATGGCCGCCGGAGGAATGGGAGACACGCTCACCGGGATTATCGCCGGTCTGCTTGCCCAGGGATTCGATCCTTTTCGGGCCGCCTGCCTGGGCGTGTATGTCCACGGCGCCGCATGCGACCGGATATTCGGTGGGGTCTCGACCAGGGGGCTTCTGGCGACCGACATGCTGGACCAGGTCCCCGCTGTATTAGGCTTTCTCGAAAGCGGAGGGCAGGTGGGAGGTGACGGGTTTACCCCGAAAACCTGGCGAGGCTGTAGGTGATGGATACCACGTTGGATGACGGATATCGGGCAATGGCTGCCGACAAAGAGCGTGAAGCCGAAGCGCTGGAATGGTGCAACGCTCTTGCCGGAGACATAAAAGATGAACCCCAGGCATGAACGAATTCTTATTCAATTCTCCCGGCGAAGAGTGTTCCCGGCGCCTTGGCCGAAGAATAGGCGAGTTGCTTCAGGCAGGTGATGTCCTTGCGCTCTGGGGCGAGCTCGCCTCGGGCAAAACGCTTTTTACGCAGGGAATCGCCAGAGGGCTTGGCGTCGCCCCGGAGGTAAGGGTGACCAGCCCGACGTTCACCATCATAAACGAGTACTCGGGGCGTCTTCATCTCTTTCACCTGGATCTTTACCGGATTTCAGGCCCCGATGAGCTTGAGCCGCTGCCCTGGCAGGAGTCTCTTTTCGGGGACGGAGTGGCGGTAATCGAATGGCCGGACAGGCTTGGACGGCTTCTCCCTGCCGAAAGGTGGGACATAAGGTTTTCGATCTGCGGTGAAGAAAACCGGAAAATGTTGATCTCCGGGCACGGAAGGAAAAACCGGACGCGAATGGCAAAATGGGCGGAAATGCTCAAAAACCTGCAGATCGAGGCGCTGTGCCGGGAATAAGCGAAGCCTGAATCAGAATTGGGCGATTATCCCCCTAATCGAACCTGGCCGCATCTTCCGGGCTTTCCATCTCCCGTGGGAACCCGGTGAACGGAAACGGGCGGGCGTTGTCGTTCAGGGTGATGTATCGTATGAGCTTGTAAACATAGACTGCCGCCTTGTTTGAAAAGGAGCGCAGCGGTTCGCTGTAGCTTCTGGTTATGAGAAGCACCACGTACTGGATCAAGGCCGTCATTTGGATTATGAAGTGCATTACGCTGAGTATCACCAGAAAAAGAAGCGTAAAAATGAGCCTGATCCCGATCTTTCCTCGAGATATGCCGCCTTGTGACAGTTCGTCCATTTCTCTCCTCCTGTGATAGACTTAGGGCTTGTCCGTAAATAAAACCTTTGCGTTTGCATCCGGCTTTTGGCCCGCTTTGGNNGGTTTTGCTCAATCTTCGCGACCAAATCAGTCTCAAAATCCGGCGCAATCCCTAAGAGGCCTATTTACGGATAAGCCCTTATAAACAACCCTCTGCAATCTATGAGCACATAGCGGGATGGCCTGTCATCCGGCGTTGGGCTGGCGCGGGAGGCCTCGTCAGGTCCGTTTAAAATAAGCACTAATGTAAGTTGTGTTCAAAGGGCGACGAATAACCCCCAACCGGGCGGAAAAAGTTTTTTCATCCTAAAGATGCCCGGCGCCCGCCAGGATTTAGGCCACGCGAGGCAGCGCGAGGCCGAGCGATAGGCGCTGTCGGCGGCAAGCTGCCGCGCTCGCGGGGCCGCAGCAGCAGCGACATGAGTCTCCATGCTCCGCCAGGCGGAGGGGGTGTGGGAGCGCAGCTCCCATAAGCGCTTAAATAAGCAGCGCATGAACATTGCTCGCAATTGCAATGCCCGAACCCGTATTGGCCAACATACTTAGAGGGCTGGGGAACCGTTTCCCGGGCCGTCTTTTGAGACCGTGTGCTGGTAGCAGGAGACGATGCGGGCGAGGAGTTTCTTCTCCTTCACCCCCATCTCAGGTGCTTGCGTTTCAGCCGCAGCCGGGGGTGCACCGCCCACTCGTTCGGCAGTAGATAACCTTTGCACTGCTTCGGGAAAGGAGACCTTGTCGAAGAGTTCGGCAGACCTTATGACATCGCCGGCGGCTCCGCAGCCGAAGCACTGCCGCAACTTCTCACGGGGGCTTACCGAAAAAGAGGGGGTTTTGTCCTAGTGGAAGGGGCAGAGGCCATCATATCCCTTGCCGTTTTTCTTAACCTCGATTCCCCGCGACCGGATGAAGGCGGCAAGGTCAGTTAATCGCTTTACCTCCTCGATTTTTTCCTTTTCTATCATGTGCTCCCTCCCGCCCCCTCCCAAAACCTGCCAAGAGAAAATTTCCCGGCCAAAAAGAAAAATTTGCGCCTCAAAACCGCCGCTCCTGTGATACATTATGTGATACATTATATGTATCACTATGCCAATCACTTTTTGCATTTGACCGGGAAGCGCGAAAAACATGGTATATACTGAAGGCATGATAAAATTTAGGAGGAGTAGCGTCATGCCAAAAACCAAGGTGCAAATGAATCCGTACGCAGAACCCTTCGGGCCAAGGTTTGCCCTTTTGCGGCAGGCGGCCGGGTATTCTCAGAGGGACCTTGCGCGGGAGACCGGGATTTCTCAGCGGATGATCGCCTATTACGAGAAACAGCCGCAGTTTCCGCCCGTGCATGTGTTGACGGTTCTGGCCGGGGCGCTGGGGATTGCTTCACAAGAGATTATGGGGCAAAAAGGCGGGAAAACGGGACCTGAACCCATGGACATGCGCATACGGCGCAGGCTGGAGCAAATCGAAAAGCTCGAAGAAAAGGAAAAACGTCAAGTGATACAACTTCTGGACACGTTTATCGAAAAAAATCGCCTGAAACAACAGGCGACGGGAGGATAACATGCCGCAGACAGTGGAAGCCGTCTACCATGACGGAATCGTTGAGCTTAAGCGCAAGCCGGTGGGGATAAGCAAATCCAAGGCCCTTGTGGTTTTTCTGGACGATGCCGATGACGCCGGGGAACACCGCGCCGTGGACCTTAAGAAGGTGAGAAAGAAAAAAAGCTCCGTTGACAAGTGGATCGGGGTTATCGAGGGGGCTGAACTCGGAGACTGGAAGGCTGAGCGCAGGGCCGCCATTGAAGGAAGTCCCCGTGAAAGTTCTCTTTGATACGAACGTCGTCCTCGATATCGCTCTGAACAGAACTCCGTTTGTGGAGCATGCGGCGCTTTTGTGGCGGCTTGCCGAGCAAAAAGAGATCACCGCCTGCCTCTCCAATACCAGCATTACCGATATTTTTTACATAGTAAACAAGCATGCGGAAAGGGAGAAGGCGCGGGGCTTCATTGCCGACATTCTGGACACCTTCAGGCTTGTGGATATAGACGAGGAAGGTTTCCGGCAGGCATTAGGCGAGGACATGACCGATTTTGAGGACGCCGTTCAGTATGTGATATGCACAAGGAACGCTTGTGATGTGCTGGCCACGAGAAACAAGGCTGATTACGGCGATAGGCCCGAAGTCCTCGACCCCTCCGAATTGATCGAGAGAATTAAAGCGGCGGGGGTCTAATACCAAGTTGCGCTCAAGTTGAAGCAACCGAAAAGAGCGGGGAAGTGACTTCCCCGCACCCCGCAAGATTTGGTCGCGCGCGTCTGCGCGCGACCAAGC
>PLSV01000319.1 GCA_003165235.1 Syntrophobacteraceae bacterium | reverse complement strand
CCGATAATCGAAACCTTGCTCTGTTCGGCCGGTCTTACCGGTTGAGAAGACAATTCTCCTGAGGCCAACTCCATCAATATAGATTTATTGCCGACTCGAAATATCCCTTTGGCTCTCACGACTTCACCCATCTCAGAACCGTTTAATTTTTCGAAAAAATTTGACAAATCCTTTTCATCGAAGGTGAGATCACTGTAGACGAGGCCAAAGGATTCGTAACCCAGCGCATCCTCCTCATCGTGTAAATGAATAGCTCTCTTATCCCCTATCCACCCATCTTGCCGGTGATCGGAAACAAAAGTCCGTTCAGTCCGGAGGTTTTTGGACCCGGGGGGGGTTGACAGAGCCAGTTGATACTGGCTCCAGTCAACTGCCCCAAACTCCGTTGTGATAACCGTTGCATCGGGATTGATCGCTGAAATAGCATCGCGGGTCAGCATAGCCTTTCTTTTGTCCACTCTGTCACACTTATTCAAAAGGACTATGCGTGCATTTTTCACCTGAGATTCAACAAAGTTTGGATTGGCTTTGTACAGTCCCATGAAACCAGTGGCATCGGAGATAAGCACATAGTGAATTCTACTGATAACTTTCTCGAAGAGTTGCGCTTCGATGATGGAGCGAATCTGCGCGATTGTGGCCACCCCTGTCGGCTCGATTATCACTCTTTGGGGCTGAATTGACTGCATGATATCCAACAGTTGAGTCCTGAAATCGGACTGAAGGGTGCAGCAGATACATCCGCTCGGCATCTCGACAACATTACCTCCTCGCTCTTTCAATAGAGTGCCATCTACGCCCACATCCCCAAATTCATTAACCAAAACCACGATTTTTTCTTCGCCACCCCATTCTTCGAGGACCCTGGTGATAAAGGTAGTTTTGCCGGAACCTAGAAACCCATAAACAATATCAACGATCATCCCGTCACCTTGTGTCCCGGTCTAGCCGTTCCATTTTTCGCGCATGCTCGTCCACTTCTCGCCGGCCAGTGCATCCTCGGCCATACCCGGCGCCTGGCTGGCTTCCTTGCCCCAGATTCCCAGTTCGAAGCTGGTCACGTACTCTTCGCTGACTGCTCCTCCTCCGCAGATGAAAGGAATTTGAATGCCTGCGAGTTTGAGTTGATGCGCAATTTTGGGGAAGGCGGTCATCGTAGTAGTCATGAGAGCAGTACCTGTAGCCATGACGGGCTTGTGGAGTTTGATCGCTTCCACAACCTTGTCAACCGGGACATCAGCACCAAGATTGATCACCTCGAATCCATTGGCGTTGAGCAGAGCATTGACGATTACCTGGCCGATATCGTGAATGTCGCCTTCGGCGGTATGGGTAACGACTTTGCCCTTCCTGTCCATGGACTTGCCCATGGTCTTTTCACATTCGGCAATGCCGACATTCATGGCATCAGAAGAGAGGATTACCTGGGGGAGAAAGTAGACTCCCTCGTCCCACAGGCGGCTCACCTCGTTCATCCCAGCGATGAGCGCCCCGTTTATTATATCCAGGGGTGATTTGTTCTTCAGAGTGTCCTTAACGACAGACAGAATGCCCTCATCGTCCCCTTCCACAACAAATTTAGCAATTTTCTGCAGAGCGGGGTCCTTTGAAACATCCCTGGCGGCCCCAGCCTTTTCGGTGTCGAGATCGTAGCGTTTGAAGATGTTACCGTAGCTCTGTAACGTTTTCATGTTTGCGCTCCTCGGCCTCTGTTTATTGTCTGCGTAAAAATCAAGCGGTTCCGGCAAAACCGCAGATGCACTTGGTTGGAATTTCTAATGTTTCTTGGCCACTTCCACCATGGCCAAAAGGTTCTCGGGCGGCGTCCCGGGTGCGATTGCACAACCCGGCGCCAGGATCTGAATCCCTTTGGAGATCGATTCCTCACAGGCCAGTGTCACCGTCTCTGCATCCTTCATGAAAAGCGTGGTCGCCGTGTCCACTCCGCCCATCAAAATGATATCCGGGCCGCATTTTTCGCGAGCCAGCAGGGGATTGGCCTTAGGCTCGAGGCTCAATATCTTGGCCCCCGTCTGCCCCATCCATGCGACTATGGAATCAACGTTTCCACAGATGTGCAAAATCGTCGGAACCGAGATGGACTCGAATACTTTCCTCTGGTATTCCAGTTCGATGTCCCGGTAAGTCTTGGGCGCAATCAATTCCGGGGAAGCTGTCATGTCTTCGCAGGAAATAATATCGGCTCCCGCCTCAACGAGGGCCCTGCCTAAAGCTGAAGCGGCCTTTGCCGCAACTTCCAAAAACGGCCGGATCTTATCCGGAGCTTTGAAGGTGGCCTTCAGGAGGGGAACTGTGTCCACCAGGGAACCTGCGATGGTAAACGGCCCGATAATCCCAGCCACCACGACCGCGTCGTTTCCCACCTCCTTTTTCAATATCCGCACCGCCTTGAGGAGTTCGGGAATCCCTCCTCTGGAGAGAAAATCGGAGGGAAACGTCGGGGTGTCGTCCAATTTGTATGGGGGCGGATGCGCGATTCCCGGTATTCCCTCAGTCCCACCGGATTTTATCTTACAACCGAGCGCTCCGGCCTCGAACGTCTGGTCAAACGGGACCCTGACCGCGTCGAAACCAACAATGGAATAGGCGGCCAACGCCTGCTTGGCCATTGCCTCCCCTTTCTCGTGCCCTTCCGGCCAGAAAACTTTTACCTTTTCCATCTGGTCGTAAGTTACCGTGGAATTGGCGCCGAAGCAGGGCATCCGATCCGGTTTTTGGCCATTGACCACACTCATCACGCGCTCTCTAGCATTCATTTACGAGACTCCTTAATTGAGTATCTCATTGGTATGAAGATATTGCCGACCCGGGTCTCACCTGCCCCACAGCCCTGAACGCCAAGGGGTTAGAACCCCTTGCGACGAGCTGAGGGTAAATGCACTGGAAAACCTCTGCAGGCGCGACTGTAAAGTGTAAAGTGTCTGAGACAATCCTTCAGCATCCGATTTATTG
>PLSV01000365.1 GCA_003165235.1 Syntrophobacteraceae bacterium | reverse complement strand
CGGATGGACAGTGGAAGGTGGCGCTGGATGCGGGCGCGAATGAGCCGCAGGCCGCCGGAGATTGCTGCAAGCTGCCGCCGGGGGAAAGATAAAGACAGGGAATAGGGAGTAGGGAATAGGGAATAGGGCTGGTGAGATTCGTGGTTTCACCCATCTGCCGCACAAGACGCGCCGATATGGAGCACCCGACACCCGGCCAATCGCTCGCTACACTTTCGCTTAAGTTTCGTGGTACCCCCCACCCATACTTTGGACGCAAAATCCTTGTTTTCTTGANNTCGTCAAAACAAAGGAGTTCCCTGCATAATCGTCCAGGATAAGGAGTTACGGGCCGTTTCTGCCTCTTCCGGCTGAATGGCGGCGCAAAGAGGACGTACCGGGACGACTGGAGGGAAGACTTCTGAGGATCATTGTGCACGAAGTGGGGAAATAATCTGCATTTCAACAGAGATCAGAGATCAGAGGTCAGGGGTCAGGGGTCGTCTCACCCATCTCAAAAACGAGATGTGGGACACCCGCCGGAATTCCCGCGCCTGGGTTTCGCCCTTTGTTTGCCCTTGCTGGTTGGTTATATTATTGATTCCAATACGGTTAACGGATTTGTTTCTCGTTCTTAAGGGCCAATTTTGGGAAAACAATAGTTGCATTTTTTCGCCTACGGTGAAGCTAACTCGTTGTTTATGAGTTGGTTGTGGAAGCGGCGGAGGCGAAAAGATGCTGTTTTTAGCTGTCAGTGGACAGTGGACAGTGAACAGTAACGACCCGCAGATTTGGTCGCGATTCATAGATTGATTGTGCAGCGAGAGGGGGAAATAATCTGCAAGGGCTTGCTGACCGGGCGGACGGCGCTTGCGCGCCATGGGATTCGTGGAAACCCAGGACACCCGCAATAGTTTACGAAGATGTTTCTCGAAAAATACAAAAGCCCCAGATTATCAATCTGGGGCCTTTGCTTTTTGGGTATCCATAGTACTGGATGCCGCCTGAGAAACTAAGAACATATTAGCACATCATCCACAGCCGGTCAAGTCTTGAGGAAGAGGGTCAGTTAGGAGAACCTGCATCTTGATCGTGCGTCTAGGAAGCGACCGGGATAAAACGGACGGGATTTGCGGCACCTTTGCGTCGGAACTCATCGGGAACTCGCCTATTGATGTAAAGTTTCGCAACCTCTCGCTCTGCTTCCTCCCCTACAAAACCAAAACGACCTGGGATGTCTTCATCCAGCATGGGAAAGTTCTTCCTTGTAGCGGGCAACCACTCCCCCTTTGGCCGGAATGCGCCAATAACTATCCCGTGACGATGCGCTAAGACAAGCTTACATTTTTTGGCGTTCTTTGGGTTAATCCGCCACACGCTCCGCACAGCTTCGTATACGTTCTTTGCTTCTTCATAGCTCTTTGCAATGGAAATGAGGATCAGCGGCTCTCTTGCTTTGAATGTCTCTGCTGCATAATCTGCGACGATTTCCTCGACATGCCTACATCCGTAATCGTCAGATTCATGCCCACCAACTACATTGGTTAGACCCGGATAGGCATCAATTAGAGCTGCTTCAATCTGAAAAGCAACTTTCTCTTTTTCAATATTGTGCCTGTGGATCACGTGACCGACATCAAGTCCCAAAGCTAGGATTTTCTTTATACGACTGGATTTTAGATCGGCAATGTCTTCGTCCTTATTTGTCTTTAACGCGCCCTTTGCGTGCTGGAAAACCCGGTCGGCTTTCCCTTTACCAACATAAAAGGTTTCGCCATTTCGAGGGTCAATAAGTCGATAAACATACCACTTCAGTCGTGTGGCCACTTCTGACGGAAATTTGTCTCTTGGCATGACAACTCCCTCCGTTAGCGCGTTTAGCATGTGAACTTTCGATGTAAATCTGACCCGCTACAGAGTCTTATAGGTCGAGTACCAGCGGAGGGCAAGGGAGTTGAACCCTAGTGGCTGATAAGGCCACTCGACCGTTTCTCAGGCGGCGTCCAGTACCCACTGGAAATACCCTCCAAACGCGTACCTGAGAATCTATAAATACTACACCTTTATCAGAGTCAACATCTGTCCTAAATCATTCTTTAATCTTAAAATGCCTTCAAATCGACAATGGCTTTGAGGATGGTATCGGGCTGGGGGAGGATGGCGTCTTCGAGGATGGGCTGGTAGGCGACGAAGGTGTCCATGGCGCCGATGCGGCGGACGGGGGCGTCTAGGGAGTCGAAGAGCTCGTCTGCTATGCGGGCGGCGATCTCCGCGCCGTAGCCCCAACTGATCATGTCTTCGTGAGCCACGATGACGCGGCTGGTCTTCGTGACCGATGTGGCGATGGATTCCCAGTCATAGGGATTGAGGGTGCGAAGGTCGAGGATTTCTACGTCGATGTNNCGCGCTCGGCGGCTTGCAGGGAGCGAGGGACGAGAGCGCCGTAGGTGATGAGCGTGAGGTCAGAGCCGGGGCGGACGATGCGGGCCTTGCCGAAGGGGATGGCGAAATCGGGGCCGGGATAGGGCGCGCGGTCGTGGGTTTCGCGGTAGAGGCGTTTGTGTTCGAGGAAGAGGACGGGGT
>PLSV01000266.1 GCA_003165235.1 Syntrophobacteraceae bacterium | reverse complement strand
GGGATAAATTATTGTCGTTGAACAGTTAAAGCAATTTGGGAGAATAGTGGTACAACCCCGGCCATAAGAATCATCTACTATAGTACAATCAAAGAGATGCAGGATGAACCGGACCAATTGCAGTTCAGAAGCGGAGTTCAACCCTCGGACTACGCGGTTGAGGCTCTTGGGCCCAAAGACCAAAAGACCTCTATGCCAATCTCCATGCCAGAATCTTATTTCGGCGAAAAACCGATCATTTCCTTGAAGCAACAGAAGGGCCTTCCCCCGGAACAACACAAAATAATTAAACTGAAACAGGGCTTTTTCATTTGGGGATGGGTTGTATATACAGATGTATTCCCAGGAACGAAGCTTCACATCACGGAGTTCTGTCAAAAGTTGCGCGGCCTTACCTTTTTCCAGGATGGAACACTCACCTTCGAATGGGATACATGCCGTCATCACAATTGCGTTGACGACTATTGCGAGGATTATCAAGTTAGCGCAAATATGATGCCAAAGTGAAGGTTTTGCGTGTCCCCCTTTCCTGTTAAATGTAACTACCTTATTCTGGGACATTCCGAAAAATAATGACCTGCACCATGCACATGGGATGCGCCATCCAATGAAAGCGCTTGGAGGGCGCATGGTGGATGCGATTGCAGTCGGCGGAATCGGCATGGGCGCCTTAATGAAACTTCAGGGACAGGGCATAAGAGTTTATCGTGCTGTACAGGGAACTGTCGGACAGAATGTCTCCCTGGTTCTGAGTCAGAGGTTGCCTGAATTCGATGCGAGCTTAACCTGCGCCGGCCATGCCGGAGGTGAGTGCGCCCATACATAGATGGAACAACAGGGTACGAAACCATGGAATGCAGAATTACTGTTCTTTGTGAGAACACGGTCCAGGGGTTGGGCTTCCTTGGAGAGCACGGGTTCTCCGCATTCATTGAAACGCCCGGTCAAAACATTCTTTTCGATACCGGCCAGGGGTTCAGCATCATCCAGAACTCATTGCGGCTTAAGAAAGATCTGACGCATGTGTCAAAGCTCGTATTGAGTCACGGCGATCTGGATCACACAGGAGGACTCCTGGCCTTTTTGGGAGTAAAAGGCGCCTGCCCCGTAGTCGCTCACCCCGATATCTTCAATGAAAGGTTTTTGCTCATGCCGGCGGCCGAAGGAGAGGAAAAACCGGTATCTGTCGGAATGCCATGGCCTCAGGCATATCTTACTACACGGGGGGCCCAATTCGAATGGCGCCGGGATTTTACGGAAGTCGCGCCGGGCGTTTTCGTAACAGGCGAAGTCCCCAGGAAAACGCTTTTCGAACTGGGATCTCCAAAACGGGTAGTTGCTCGGGACGGCGGTTGGGTTCCAGATCCTTTTCTCGATGATTTCTCTATGGTTTTGAAAACCTCGCGGGGGTTGGTGATCGTGCTGGGATGCGCGCACGCCGGAATCGTCAATATTCTCAACCATGCGCTGGACCGGACAGGAGAAGACCGCATATACGCTGTTCTTGGCGGCACACATCTTGGTCTTTCCCCTGAGCCGCAGTTCGATTCGACCATTCAGGCGCTTAAAGAATTCGACATCCGGATGCTTGCGGTCAGCCACTGCACCGGCCAGGGCCCTATGACGCGGCTGGCGTCCGAATTTGGCGATAAGTTCGCCTTCGGGCGTGTGGGTTTCGTACTCGAGGTTTAATGAAGATTTTATCAAATGAACCAAGGCGCAGGAAAAGCGAAAACCGTTTTGGGAGGTCCGGTTATGAAAGAATATACAATTTGCCCTTTGACCGTCGGGGCTAACGAGACCGATCAGGGCGTGATGACCTACCTTCGCGGGTACGGCAAGCGCATCTGGATACCCATTTATGCTTTCCTGATAAAGGGGGCGGAAGAGGTTATCCTCGTTGATACGGGGCTTGAGCAGTTTGTCGTGCCGGAGCATGTGGGGCGGGAATACGGCTTGAAGATCCAGGAGTTTGAGGAGGCCCTCGAAGACCATGGGCTGCGGCCTGAGGACATAGACCTCATCATTCACACTCATTTACATAATGATCACTGCGAGAACGATCCGAAATGCCCGCAGGCGAAGATCGTCGTGCAAAAAGCGGAATACGATTTTTTCCTGAACCCCCACCCCATAGATCATCGCTACTACCCCGATCTCCTGGATGGTTTGCATGTTGAGCTGGTGGAAGGGGATGTGAGTTTAAGGGATGGAATAGACCTTATCCTGACCCCCGGCCACACGCCAGGAGGCCAGTCAGTAGCGGTCCGCACCTCCGGTGGGAGAGCAGTCATCACCGGTTTTTGCTGCAACGCTTTGAACTTTCCCCCCAATGCCCCGGTCGTTGCTCCGGGAGTTCACACCGATGCAATTGCAGCCTTCGAAAGCGCCCTGAAAATTCGCGAGATGGCCGATATCCTGATACCGTTGCATGATATTTCCATAGGAAAGCTCGGGCGAATCCCCGGAGTCTAGAATGGAAAATTCAAACTTTGCGCATTGGTTCAAAAGATTTACGGCAAGAGGCGGCGCCATTGCCCGCCCCATCGTGCTGGGTGGGGCTCAAGCAAAAACTCCGCGCTCCGCGTGGCGGTCATTGAAATCCTCATAGCCTGCCGCTACCTGATAGACCCTCTGGCGCAGCAGTTGGAGCAAGGGATGATCCGGCGTGTCGGGGCGATCTCGGGTCGTCAATTTGAGACGCAGCGCCACTAGAGATAGGGTAGAGATTTGCTCTGAAGAGTTTAGAGATAACTCGAATCGGACTAATCCTCTCCATGCGGCAGCCTTCTGCAGACAATCTACACGACCATAACCGGGCAACCAGCCTTCTCTATAAGCTCGTTGACAGGAGCCCCAAAAAATTTCTTCACCCATTCAGGCCTTTGAGATCTGGTAGTTACTATCAGGGACGGTTTTTCCTGCTTGACCAGATCAAGGCATACTGCGGCGAACTGGCCAACCTGGATGAGGGACTTCAGTTCAATGTCGTGCACCATGGCCCTTGCTGCAATCCTCTCGACATTCTCGCGGCCTTCTTTCTCGTGGAGTTTGAGGACGTCGACTTCGCACATTTCCCTCATGGCAGGGGAAAGTTCCGCTCCGATGAAATACTGAGCCAAATTAACGTCTGCAACAAAAACCACGAGTAGCTTCTTAACGCCTTTTGCTTTTTCAATTGCAGTATCAACGGCTTTCTCGGACTTTCTAAACGTGGAGAGAGCCAGCATCACACAGCCTTCCATCATTTCAGCCATCTTTGCCTCCTCCGCTGGGCCTGCAACCCGATCAGTGATGAGTTGTTCTTTTGTTTAGTTAAACAATCGAAAATTGAAAAACTTGCGGTCGATTGAAAGTTTTTTTGACGAGGGCGCAAGTTTTTCTGATTTGAGTTGTTTAACCAGTAAAGAGGGAAAATGACTTTCTGGTCCATTTCGCTTGCCGGACCACAATGTCCGACAAAGGGTCGCCAGAAGACGCAGTAGAAAGACTGGCCCTTAGGGCTATTTAACATGCGAATTAACATCTAAAGCCTTAGGAGGTGGAATTGATGTCACCGGATGGCGAGGAGAAAGTAATTGGAGGTGGGAAGCTTGAGCACGCAGTGGATACAAGCCAGAGGAAGACAAAGAACCTTTATAATAAGATGGAGTGGGCTGGCGCGTTCGGCGACATTGGCACATTGATTCCATTCGTTGTTGCTTACATCACGATTGTGAAGATCGAGCCTCTCGGACTCCTCTTCATGTTTGGCGTTTGCTTACTGGCCGCTGGCTTTTATTACAGAACGCCGCTCCCGGTTCAGCCCATGAAGGCCATAGGCGCGGCAGCTATCGCAGGGGGCATCAGCCCGGCGGCCCTTTTCGGGTCTGGCATCACAACCGGTATTTTCTGGTTTTTTGCAGGTGCTACAGGGGCGATCAGGCCGATAGCCAAGCTTGCGACCAAACCGGTTGTACGCGGCATCATGTTGGGCCTGGGTCTTTCTTTCATGGTTGATGGAGTCCACCGGATGCAGTCTGCGCCAGTTCTGGCCGGTATCGCTCTTGTGGTCACCTATCTTCTTCTGACAAATCCCACGTTCCCCGCAATGTTCGTGCTCTTATTGATCGGAGTGGGGTCAGCGCCTATCATGAACCCTGAAATAATGCACGAACTCGCCAAAATCCATGTTGGTTTCAAGCTGCCTGTTTTTGCTCTCCCTTCGATTACTTGGAATGATCTTGTTGTCGGCACACTACTTTTCACAATCCCACAAATACCGCTTACCATTGGAAACGCGGTGATTGCAATCGTTGCCGAAAACAATGAGTTGTTTCCCGACAGGAAGGTGACCGAGAGGGGGATCGCCCTTTCTCAGGGCATAATGAACCTGGTTTCTCCGCTTTTTGGCGGCATCCCCATGTGTCACGGGGCCGGCGGAATGGCCGGTCATGTTCGCTTCGGGGCGAAGACAGGCGGCGCCCTGGTGATTCTGGGAAGTATACTCGTCCTGATTGCCCTTTTCTTCAGCGACTCTGTTGCGATCATCTTTAAAATTTTTCCCAATGCTATCCTGGGAGTGATCTTGTTCTTCGCGGGTTCAGAGCTGGCTATAGTGGTAAGAGACATTGGAGATAAGAAAGCCGATTTCTATGTGATGCTTATTGTAGCCGCTTTCGCGATGTGGCACATGGGCGTGGCATTTCTGGTAGGAGTGATCCTGGATAATTCGTTGAGGAGAGGGTGGATCAAGATCTAAGAATGTGAAAATGCAGCTGAGCGGTTTACTTCGGCGGAAGCCCTAGAGGGAGCGAGATCATAGTAACACCAATACGTCACATGACATGAATAGGAAGGCTGATAATTAAGTACAAAAGCAATACTTACAGGAAGGCAGGAGGTGCTGATGATCGCTGAGAAGGAGGTACGGGTGGGGTTAGGACTTATTGCCCGTACGTTCCTTGGTATTGGGATTGCCTCTTTCAGCCTGGCTGCTCTGGGAGAGGCCAAGGGCTGGATGACGAATAAGAGAAAGTGGTTCACCGATGATGAATATATGCAAGGTCTCGGGCTGGCTCAACTCATGCCCGGCGCGCCCACGGTGAATCTCTCTTCCTATTTCGGATACCGTTTGCGAGGTTTGCCGGGGGCTGCAGTAGCCTCGATTTGCTTTTTGACCCCGTGTTTTTTGGTCATGTTGCTGCTGTCCCACCTTTACCTGAAATATGGCGAGATGCCGGTAGTCTCCGGCCTTTTCCGTGGTCTGGGAGCACTCGTTGTGGGTCTGGTTTTTAATACTGTTTTGGATCTTTGGCGGACGGGAGTAAAGACCATATTTAACTGGCTGATGGCAATATCCGGCTTTGTGATGGTTTTCTGGCTAAAGATGGGTGTCGTAACGATACTCCTCATCGCCGGGGGGGCCAGCGTGATAATGGCTCTCCTGACCCACCGATTTCCTGCGCTGTCGCGCTGGACTGGCAGATGGAGCGGTTTATGGAGAAAGAGTGAACTCTCACCCAAAAATTTCGATGACAGCACACCTAGTCCCACATCAGATGAGGCTGGGGCGTCCGCCGTTAAGCCCAGCACGCAAGATGCCGCAGTAAGGAAGACAAAAGGCGCAACGCTCAATAATCCCTACACGGTCGAATATGTTTCTGCGTGGGCTAAGGCTTATCAGCCCTTGAATTACCGCAGCTTGGCTGGATCTGTATTTTGTCTATCACTGATCTTAGCCGTGGGCCTGCTCTTAATTGCCCAGCGACCTGAGTTAATGCAAATGGGGAGCAGATTTTTGCGCATTGGTGCAGTGGTCTTCGGCAGCGGCTATGCCATGCTTCCTTTCATTCAGGAAACGGTGGTCAATCAATTTGCATGGTTGACCGACCAGCAGTTTGCTGTTGCTCTGGCCTTGAGTCTTATTACGCCTGGCCCGGTGACCATAATTGGCACTTTCATCGGTTTCAAGGTGGCCGGTGTAGTGGGGGCTCTTGTGGGGATGTTAAGTATGTATTTCCCCGCTTGGGCAATGACTGCCGTGGTAGCCACACCTTACGCCAAGGCTGGCCGGGTGGGCTATTTCAAACAGGTGATCGCCGGCATCGTAGCCACTTTTATCGGCACTCTTGTTGTCGTGGTTATTAAGCTCACAACGGATACACTTGTCGATATTCCTACTATGGCCATGGCCATTGGAGCTTTTGTTGTACAGCGATTCATTAAAATAGACACCATCTGGATTGTGCTTGGAGGGGCAATAGTTTCACTCGTGGTATTTCGCTGATTTCCCTTCATGGCGTGCTGCTCATGGAGACGAAAGCAGGGATGCGAGACTGAAGGCCGTCCGGAACCCTGACGGTGCAACTCTTTGAAAGGCTGAAAGCGAGGAGATAACCATGAACGGTCAAGCATGCCCGATAGAAGAAGTGGATATGCTGCTAGGACATTCGGAGGAGTAAGCAGTGGAAAACGATAAATATAGAAGTAAATTATCGGCCTATAAAGATGGGAAATTGAATGGGCGCCTCAGTGAAGAAGTTTCTCTGCACTTACGAAATTGTGTCGCATGCAAAAAAGAACTGGCTGAATTTGAACGGGTTGATGCGCTGGTGCGTGGGATGCCAAGACTCGAAGTCAGTGAAGCCTTTACCTCGCAGATTGTCGCCAAGGTGGTAGTAAAGCAAGGTGACCTTCTTGATTTTGCGCCCCTTTCTAAGCGTATTTTCGCAAAGTTTCTGCAATTGGCTGACTCTGTTTTTGAACTGATCCCTGCACATGAATATCGAAGAACCGCCACACTGGAAGAGTTCTGTGATTTTCCACCCCTTTCGCTGAGTCATGCCTACTTTCAACTTATTGGCGAATGAGGACCAAAATGGCCATTGGATTTTTCATGTTTGATTTTATTTTTGGTTTTGCCACCGCTTTGGTTATTATTTTTACATTGTTCCTGGGTGCTTATTACTACCTTAAGCATACCAGATGGAAATACACGAATATCAAGGGTTATATGGATCTCATCCCGGACCTGACCGAGGAGCAGCGAACGAGGGTTCAGGAAATCCGGTTGAGCTTCCTCCCCCATGTCGAAAAAATCCGCCAGGAGCTCGGAATGTGTCAACAACTTTGAG
>PLSV01000009.1 GCA_003165235.1 Syntrophobacteraceae bacterium | reverse complement strand
TCGACCTGATCCGCTTCAAGAAGTCCCTCTTTGCCGGAGCGCTGGATGAAGAGGGTCGCGATACCGTGATGATAGGCCAGTCGCAACTGGAGGCCTTCATGAACTCCGTGGAGGAGGTTACCGGTGGTATGGAGCGCCACGACGCGGCCGCAGAACGTGCGGAGTGGCAGGAAGAGACAGCTGCCAGCCTGGTTGGCGAGGAAGTTGAACCGGTATCCGAGGCCGCAGAGGTTGAGCCGGAAACGGCTAATACAGCGAGCGGCGCCGCGCCGGCGCCCCCCATCGGCGAGTTGTTGCAGAGCGGCGCCCGTTTCCTCATGGAACTGGGCCGTGCACTCTCGCCCTCGGTGGAGCAAACGGCGGCGGACTCCCCCAACGGGGACGGAAAGAGCCGTAGCAACCCACTGGAACGATTCATCACCACCGACGAGACAACCGGCAAGCCCTGCCTGAAGATCCCCATGCCCGAACCTGAGGCACTTTCATCCTTCGTGAGCGGATTCGGGCAGTTGCTAGCGGGGTTCATGGGGGAGAGTAAGAGGTAGACGCCCCGTGCCGCAGAAACTGGTACTTCGTCCTCGGATGGTTTTTCTTCCTCGTTTGCATCAAAAATCTGAAATGAAAAGCGAAAAAGTTTTGCTGAGCGTCACGTTCAGGGTCAGCTCTTACCCCAAAGCTCTGACTCCCTTCATCCGCCCCTTCATGTAACTTCATCTGTCAGCACCAATCGGTCCACGTAGTCGTAGCCCCACATCTTCTTATGCTGGGGCAGACTCGTTCTCCTCGTGTTTTCTAAACTTTTAACAAGCTCAGTGGCAATATTTGGGCATTCGAGCCGCATGATGCTCTCTTCCGCGCTGCCGAAACTCAACAGGTTGATGCTCCCATACCATACGACCCTTTGATCGATAAGCGCGAATTTCTGGTGGATGTTCGGACGATATACCACACTCACTCCGGCATCCTGCAAGATGGCCAGAGTCCCTTGTAATGCGGCTGGATCCTTTTCCCCGAAATCTCCGATCGGTCTCGTTACCACTACTACCCTCACCTTGTTCTGCATCGCGACCTCCAGCTGTTGCATCATCTGCAAGGTGCGCCTCTTGGTAACGAAGGGGCTTACTATCAAGATTTCTCTTTCCGCAGCCAGAATATCATTGCTGTAAACCGGCAAAAAGTTGCTCTTATCGAAGATAATGTCAATTGAGTCCGCCTCGACACATCCGCCTTTGGCCTTATAGCCGATAGAAGCATATCCATTAAGCCGTTTATGGTACATCTTCTCCAGCATTCTTACATGGATATCCACGTAGTCGTAGATCTGCACCTCTTTTTTATCTTCAAACAGCCGGTGGAGCCTTCCAGCATATTGCTGCAAAGTTCCCTTCCACGATATCGGCATGGTCAGAAACAGCGTGTCGAGACGCGGTTCGTCGAAACCCTCTCCTACATACCTGCCCGTAGCAACCAGCGTTAATTGCTTATTCGCGGGTGTGTCGGATATGCGTTTTATGACTTCCGCGGCTTCCTTTGCCCCCCTTCCACCCCTGAGAGTCATGACCTCGGGAATCCTTTCCCTCAGCTTTCCGGCGAGCGATTCCAAATGGCTGGTCCTTTCGGACAAGACAAGGCAGTTCCGGCCGCTCTCATGGCATTTGACCACATCGTTGACAATCAGCAGATTGCGCATCTCGTTGTCAACCATGAGCGCATAGTGCTCCTGAATGGATATGTCCTTCTCGTCCCTATCCAGCGGGACCCGCAGAGCGGTAAATCTCGGTATTACGAAATGATCGAAGGGCCTTTTTTCCGCCTGTTGCTTTGCGTCATCCCTGTATCGTACTGGACCGCATTGCATGAAAATTACGGGATGGTGACCATCCTTTCTGGAAGGTGTTGCGGTTAAGCCATAAACATATTTTGCCCTCACGGTTTTGAGCATTTCGTCGAAACTTACGGCTGCAACATGATGACATTCGTCAACGATGATCATGCCGTAGTCATTCACGCATTCCTTGACCTCGTTTTTCCTGTTCAAAGATTGCATCAAGGCAATATCAATGATTCCGCCAAGGCTGTTTTTTCCTTGTCCAAGTTGCCCGATTATGCTCTGGACTTTTTTTCGTCCCTTCTTTTTCCTGCCTGGGTCCGATTCGGGCAGGGATTCGTTTATTGTAAGGAATTCCAGCAACTTGTTCTTCCATTGCGCTATCAGGCTGGTTTTGTCGACAATGATGAGGGTGTTGACTTTTCTTTCTGCAATCAGCTTGATTGCCACAACCGTTTTTCCAAACGCCGTAGTACCGGAGAGAACACCGATATCATGCTCAAGCAACCGGTCCATTGCCAGGGGCTGTTCGTCACGCAGATTGCCATTGAATTCAACGTCGATCTTCCTGCCTCGATTGGTCTTGTCCAGGCAGTTGACATCCATTTCCTGTTCAGAAAAAACTGCTCTCAAGTCCTGTTCGCATCCTCTCGGCAGACAGAGATATTCGGAAGTCTCATCGGCACAACTGATAATTCTCGGTTTGCCGTAGGTCGGCATGCGCAACGCCTGATTCTTGTAGAACTCGGGATTTTTGAAAGCCGCCAGCCGTTTCAACTGATTCAGAGCCCTTTGAGAGATCCCTGCCTTCGGGACAAACAGCATGTTCGCTTTTACTATTTCTATTTCACGTGGAAAATCCGTTTTCAGCAATTTGACCTTTGCCGTTTCCCACGGCTTTTGCGCTTCTTCTTCATCTAATTTCAAGACTCCGAGTTCATTTCCCTGGCCAAGTTTTGAATTAAGCGATATCACGTCATCTTCGGAGAGTTTTAGAATCGTACTTAAAAACGCCCACTGATCGGGATATGGTTCGAAGTTCCCATCGATGAATTCACTGTTATTGGCCTTCCTGGCCTCCTTTTGCAAAGGCAGCGCAATCAGATTCCCCAGACCGCCCTTGGGCATCGTGTCCTGATTGGGGAAAAATCTATCATAGGATTTGAAAGTGATCTCGTGCCTATTCTGCATGGTGTAGGTAAGCAGGGAAGTGCCGAGTTTCCTTGCCAGGGATGCATCTATCGGCCTTTCAAAGAATAACCATGCATGGCTCCCGTTGCCGGAACGCGAGTGCTCGACGGAAACAGGGATAGCAAATTCTGTGCATACATCCCGCAAGACGGTGATATCCTTCTGCCACTCCCCGTCATCAAAATCGATCGCCAGAAACCAGCAAGTCTCATCAGGGAGCATAGGGTATATTCCCGCGACTATTTTACCCCGCAGGTGGTCGTCAACAACTTTCTCATCCAGGGCAGCATAAACCTTATGGGTGCAACCGGCGCATGCTCCCTTCGGTTTAACGCATTGTCCGGGCTTCCATTCATTCAAACAGGAGGGAGAATAGCCGGAGGTCCCCTTCTTTTTGTTCTCCCATCTCCTGGCGTAAACATCATTCCGCCCTTTGAAGAGAGACATGAACAACCTGATTTTTTCATCTTCGTCAGCGTTTTTGCTTATGCCAGGAGCCAAGACTTTAACCGCAGCTTGCTGACCGATCATTTTGGGTTCGAATTCACCTCCTGAAATTCCATCAGCCGGAAACTGGGGCTCCGCAACTCCCATCTGTGCCTTCAATAATTTGATTTCTTCTTTCAGCTTGCTGTTTTCAGTCACTAAACACTGATATTTTTCAAACAGCTCGTTAAACGAAATAGAACTCTCAACATTCACGTCAAGATCCCTCTTATTTTCCGTCTGCGACAGTTGTGGCTAAAATGGAAATTCCTGTAGGTTTGAGCAAAAGGGAGGGGCATGCATAAGGTACTGCGGTCTGGCCGCTGTTTATTGAAATAATCATAAAGCAACCAACACTCGTCGAACGGTCCACTTGGTGTCCAGCTAAAAAATACAGTTTATCATAGTCCCACCAACAACACTCCAGCACCTTCAAGGGATACTACATCTGCAAGCTTCCGGTCGGCGCACACAAAGCTGTCTTGCCCAATTTCGCAATATGTCAGAAATGCTGCTGCCTGAAGGCTGTCGAGGGTCCGCAGCGATAATTTACGGGAGTGAACTGCAAGTAGGCGACATGCTTCATCGAATACAAGCGAGGTAATATCCAAAACTTCAAAACGGTTTTCCTGGTCACTGGAAAACCGTTTAAGTACTGCATCAAGAGCCTTGGCCTTTAGATTCCCTTCCCGGTGCTTGCGGTAAAGGGTGGAATGCATCTCGACGCGTGCCAGCTCTGAAATAGTGATTTCATCGCTGGAATTGAAAATGTCGAGACAGGTATCGGTTCCTTCTTCTCGATGGTATATCTTCAGCAGTGCCGAAGTGTCGAAAAAAAACCGTCTCACAGTCGCTCTTCCCGCTCATGAATCAATGATTCCGCCCAACTTCCCTTTGAAGTAGCGGTAAGTTCATGCAGGTGCTGAATTGACGGCACACGCACAGTTGGTTTATGAACCGGCTGGCGGCGGAGCCTGGACAATTGGCGCAGATAATCGTAAATTGCGGGCATATCCCTTATATCCAGATGATCCAATTCGTCTTCGATCTTTTTTTTCAAGAGGGTCATTGGCCATTCCATCCAGGATGAAATTATCATTTCGCTGAGGT
>PLSV01000183.1:3094-3994 GCA_003165235.1 Syntrophobacteraceae bacterium | reverse complement strand
AGCGTCATGTCTGATGCGGATGGGATCGAGGTCCTGCTTGTAGACTATGACACCGACGATGCGCCCAAAAATGAACTGTTCACATGCCCCGATGGAGACAAGGCGCGGATGTACGCTGAAACGCCGGAGCTTTTGCCCGATAGGGTTGATGAGTTCTTTAAGTGCCACAGTGAAAACGAGGCGGCATGAAACCAAAACCCTACAATGGCCACCATTGCTGGAACTGCTGGAACGTGGCGTTGTGGCTGGGGAATGATGAACCACTCTACCGAGCCGCAATGACCTACGTGCACCAGATTCGGAATGAGCACATTAATGCGACTGCGGCCGCACGCCGGTTCATAAAGTCCCACGCTTTGGAGACGACCCCGGACGGAGCGAGATACACGGTTCGGGCCGTCAGATCGACTCTGATCGGCTTCCTGGAATAAGTCGAGGAAAAAAGAGCATGAATACCACCTTTAAGAATTTCAGTCTTGGCCAGATCGTCGCGACACCCGGCGCGCTGGAAGCTGTAACGCCTGAACGCTTATTGGAATGTCTCGCATTGCATGCCCGTGGAAATTTTGGAAATGTCTGCCCCGAGGATGCAGAACTTAACAATCGTGCCACGCACGAGGGGACCCGTATTCTTTCCGCTTACCCAATTGACCCCGCTGAACCCTGCAAAGGCCACGGTGACAATTGTCTCTGGATTATCACGGAGGCCGACAGATCGAGTACTTGCGTTCTGTTGCCGGAGGAATATTGAGATGCCTGAGATCTACATCCCGACACGCTTTGAAATCGAAGCCCTCAAGGAAGGTGATCTGGCCCCTGACTGTTTCGGGAAATGGAGGCATGTCCCGAAGGTGTACGCCAATCGAAGCAACACTGTCATTTTCACGGCTGACGGGAAAG
>PLSV01000183.1:0-3017 GCA_003165235.1 Syntrophobacteraceae bacterium | reverse complement strand
CACGGAATGATAGTGGCTGGTGCAATTTCTTCGATGGAAGTCTGTGTACCATTCACCAAGTTGCTCCGTTCGGGTGCGCGTTCTTTGATTCACACCAAGAGCAGTCTGAAAGCAATGTTATTTCAGCTATGGGCTTGCAGATAATCGCCGGGCTCTGGGAAGATCAACCTTTTTCTCTCTATTGTCAGATCTGGAATCACTTGCATCAGAGAGGCTTGAGAGCTCCAGCGCCCGAGGAGTGCAGGGACAGAATGAGAGAGCAGAGTGGGAAAGCGTAGTTGAGGAGATATCAAGAAGGAGACACCGCCATGATCATCTACCTCTACCCGGAACACGGCCATGAACGGCTGGCAATCGACACAGAGCAACTCGATAAGCAAATCAGATGGCTTCATGAACAGCCAATGTGCGACGAGAACGAAGGAATCTGGAACCTTTTGGAATCCATCCGTGAGCTGGGAAAATCAGATGACCAAGGATGAATTATTTTATGTCTGACCCGCAGATCTACATCCCAACACGCGCTGAAATCGAAGCTCTGAAAGAAGGTGACCTGGCCCCTGATTGTTTCGGGAATTGGAGACGGGTCACCAGGATTTACGCTAGAGGCAACGATATAAAGGGCAAGGCTTACGTCTGCTACTACACCGAGTTTGGTCCGAACGCAAGCATCTCAAATTCGCTCAAGGAAGGTGAGATAAATCGGACAGTCGCCTTAACCGGGAAATACACCAGTCACGAAATTGATATTTTGGAAGAAAAATATCGCAAAGTAATACGGTGATTTTCTCAGGACTCGGAGGAAAGGCATCAAAAATGGGAGATAGCACCAACGTAACAATTACTATCCGAAAAATCGACTATGAGCGTTTGCTGGCCGTTGAAGGCGAAGGCGAGGCCAATTTCCGTGAAGTCATCGGCGCTGATGAGATTGACGATGACGGCGACTGGGTAAGCCTCCGGGGCTATGAAATCAATTATGCGGAATGGGGTGAAGTGGAAGATATCCTCAAGGAAAACCTCATTCCTTATGACAAATCTTGGGATGCGGGAGGCGGCTTCAGCGCAGGCGAGAGTTATGTCCGAGTAGTCGATGGCGAGATGCAGGAACTCGAATTCTACGAAGACGAGTCGAAGTTGGTTGAGTTTCTAAAGGAAGTCAAAGACCTACCCGCAGAAGAGATCAAGGGAAGATGTCAGGAGGAATACCAGAGGCTGTTCCCCTGGGAAATCGAGAAGCTGTGAGGAGAAAAGCTTTGGCAGAGAAACCGGAATATGTGACTGAAGAACATTTGCTCTACCTGGACCGGCTCCGGGAATCGGGCGTTACGAACATGTTCGGTGCCGTGCCGTTCATCATGCTGGAATTCCCTGATCTAAGCGAGCAGCAGGCGAAGCAGGTTCTCATCTATTGGATGCGGACCTTCAGTGACAGGCACCCCAGGTAAAAGGAAGAAAATGAGGTCTTCCGCGAAGATGGAGATTAGATGAAAAAGCTGAACAGAGAGGATTTTGATTTCTATTACTTGATTATTTGTTCCAGAGGCCCTGGCTCGGAAACGATCACGGTCACTAACGTCACAGTGCAGCGTGAAAATATCCATTTCATGGAGGAAGCGGAAGCTGAGTTTAAGTTGTATGGCGCGTGTGAGGCCGAAGCTCATTTTAATGATGAAGGTCCGATCATCGCTGTTCCTACCGGCACGAAGCCGCTCAAGAGTATTTATGAATGGCTCAAGAAAGATGCGCAAAAGATAGCGGAGGAGCATGGGTTGATGTCCAGCCATGTCCTTCCTCTTCTGCAGGACATAGAGAAAAAGATGGTTGAGAAAGGTACTGACAGCTCAGAAGTGGAAAAGGCAAGGGAGGCGGCAATGCAATACGCCGAAAACCCTTTGCTGGATTTCAATTATAATCAAGCGTACCTTAGCGCCTCCCTCCGAGCGTTCCTGCCCAACGAAATAGGCGAAGACGGCAACCCGTGGACAAGTGTCAACGGTTGGCGGAAAGTTGAAATCGAAATACCCAACAAGGCTCAGTTCGAAAAGCTGATGGAAGCGACATGCGAGACAGCGGAGCAGCTCGGTCAGTGGGACTGTGCAGTTCTCAAGGGAGCAGCGGAACGATACCTGGAAGGGAAACTGCCGGAACCAGAATTCCCCGGTTGCTAGCCAAGGTCCACGTAATCAAGGTTGAAGGAAAAAATGATGTCGAATAGGCCGAAAATTAAGAAGCTGGCACAGAAAATCAGGGAAGACGAGGAATTTCGAAAGCACATCGCGGAGATGATGGCGATGCTCAATGACAGGCTGGACAAGTGTTCTCCTGGTGCTCATTTTGAACCCAATTTGGAGAAGGAATGTGAATTCTTTGTCTACACACCTTCCAGAAGATTCGATCTCAAGAGCATTTCCACATTGGGGATGCTGATGGATCATCTGACCGTAGTTGGCGAGCAGGCCCTTATCAAAGCTGTTGAACGCGCCAATAAAGTCCAAGTCCTCGTCGATAAGACTCAGGACGACATCCCTGACGAACAGAAAATGAATCCGGATGAGTTCATTCTGGCTTTTCAAGCTGGATTGGCTGGCGATTTGCGTCTGTTCCTCAATGTTCTCATGGTTCTCCCTGATCCTGAAGGCGTTGTTATCGGGCAGGTAACTTCAATAATGCTTCTGGACTACCTTCGACCTCTCAAAGCCAGTATTTCAGTTTCCGGCGAGACTGCGCCTATGAAATTGAATCTGCCCGGAGAGTCCTACCCAATTGGGAGTCCGACTATTCTCTGCTACGTCCTCAAGTATCTTATTCTCAAAAATGAAGAGGATCTGAAAGCAGCCATGGCCATTGCCAACTTCATAACATTGCTGCCTTTATTTCCTGAGTTCAAAAGCGGCGGTATTGCTGTATCCGAAAACTGATTGGTTTAAAGTAAGGAAAGCACCTGAATCCATCCGAGCGCCCATTAGAAACCGGTTTCTCGTCGGTTTTGCTAGGAGTCTGTCGGAGAAATAGCA
>PLSV01000278.1 GCA_003165235.1 Syntrophobacteraceae bacterium | reverse complement strand
TAACCGGGTTGAAGCTCTTGGATGTAAAATATTCGGTGATCATAACGATCAAGCCGGTCAAAACGAGGCCGATGAGCGCGGTGGTGAAAACACTTATCGGGGTGAAACCGCCGGCATCTAGGCCCGGTTGCTTCAAGAACCACTGCGATGCGAAATAGAAAGCTGCTGCGGCCAGGACGCCTGCGACCGCAAGGCCTTTATAGAGCGCGCCCATTATGTATTCGTTCTTGCCAAGGCGTACGAAGTAGGTGCCGATGATCGAAGCAACGATCGAGATGCCTCCGATAAGAAGGGGGAATTCCACCCAGTTGCTGTCGGCGCCAAAAAGAGTTTTCGCCAGCAGCATTGCCGCGACCAGCGTAACCGTGTAGGTTTCGTAGAGGTCTGCCGCCATGCCTGCGCAGTCGCCAACGTTGTCGCCAACGTTATCAGCGATAACCGCTGCGTTTCTCGGATCGTCCTCGGGGATTCCGGCTTCCACTTTCCCCACCAGGTCGGCGCCGACATCAGCAGCCTTGGTGTATATACCACCTGCGATACGAGCAAAAACGCTCATGAGCGAGCAGCCGAAGCCAAGGCCGATAAGGGCGTGGAAGACTTCTTCGACAGGGGCGACCGATTTGGCTGCAACGTAGTAGCCGGTAAGGCCGATCAGCCCGAGCCCTACCACCATGATCCCCGTAACCGACCCACCTTTGAAGGCGACCGAAAGGGCCGCCTGCAGACCGCGTTTTGCGGCTTCAGTCGTTCGCACGTTGGCTTTGACGGCCACCATCATGCCGATGTAACCCGCAATGGCGGAACCGCACGCACCGATGATAAACCCGATTGACGTCCATTTTCCAAGGTATAATAACAGTGCGGCAAGGATCACGGCCACCACAGCGACAGTCTTGTATTCCCTGTTCAGAAATGCAGTGGCGCCTTCCCGGATCGCCTCCGAGATCGCCTGCATCTTTTCGGAACCGGCGCTCTGCTTGGTGACCCATGCTGCGGTCACCAGAGCATAGATGACGCCGAGACCGCCACATACCAAGGCAAAAATGGGGATCACACTTGCGTTCATTTAACCCTCCTTGTTGAATTGTTTAGATCTGGTTGGAAACACTTGAGAGGCAGGGGCCGCCCCCCAATCTTCAGCCTGATTTCCTTGGAGTCCTCCTTCCAGCAATATAATCCCTTAAGACCGTTTGCACGGGTTTCAGGACGAAAATCATTTATAAATTTGTGAAAAGATAGTCATTTTCACGCGGGTTGTTCCGTCTCGTTCCGGCAGGGTTCGGTAGATGAACTGGATCCGGTCTGATTGGCCAGGTGGGAGCGGAAAAGAGGCGGATGCAGGCTCGCACTACGTAGACATATTACGCCAAAACCTTGCAGAGTTTTGCCTGACTGCTGGAGGACCATAAAATACGATGGCTTCCCACACGCGCGCGACAAAACTAATGGATGCCCGCCAGCTTGTCAAGAAGAAGTAAACATTTATCAGAAAGAGTGATCTTTTCGAAATAAGAAGAGGCGGTTTCAGGATGCGCCGGCCGGGTCATGTCATTTACCGGAATCGGGTGAGCAGGGCGGGCAGGCCGAATTTAATTTTCACTGACTCGCCTGTAAATTATTCGAATTTTGACATATATCGGCAAACCGAATTTGTTTTAAAATGCCGCGTGTCTTAAATTATCCAGGCAGCGGTTGTAATGTGCGGAATTGAGGGACATGGTTCATGAAGTCCAAGTATTTTTCCCCGGTTTTAATTCTCATGGTGTTCATCGCCGGCTGTGAAAACGTATCGAGTCAATATCTCGTGGGACAGAAGCCCTACGCTGTCAAGACCGAAGAATGGGCTGGAGAATGGTCCCCGGATTGTTCGGGTGAAGAGATTATCAGAATAGAAGTGCTTGACAAAGACAAAGGCATCCTCAGGTTCACTGAGGTCAAAACCAGCCCCGAAAGCACCATGGAATCATATGAATGCTACCTGCGGGAAGCAGGCAACTGGATATTCGCAAACGCCGCAATAAAGGGGGAAGCTGACTTTTACCCAGTACGCGTAAAAAATCTTGAAGGACGGCAAATAATTGTCTGGTTTCCGGACCCCGAGAAATTCAAACCATTGGTTCTTGAAAAAAAAGTGCTGCCCGGCAAATTGCGTGGACGGGATATTTCTCTTGGCTTGCTAAAACCCGAGCAGCTCGAGTTGATAATGTCCGGCAAGGAAGGAGTTCTTTTCAAGTGGGATGAGCCGGCTATCCTCATCAGGCAAGGGAAAACCACTGTGCCTCAGCATTAGTTATACTTTTGACATTGCATTCTGGAGAAAACTCATGGCGGCAGAAGACAAATTTGAATTGATTTTCGAGAGGGAAATTCGAGAACTCAAGGGCCTGGTCCGGTTTTACAGGCACATCCCAACCGGCGCAGAGGTCCTGTCGATAATAAACGAGGACGATAACAAGGTATTCGGCATCTGCCTCCGGACTCCACCGCCGGACTCGACCGGAGTAGCTCATATTCTGGAACACTCGGTCCTTTGCGGTTCGAGAAAGTACCCGGTGAAGGAACCTTTCGTTGAGCTCATGAAAGGCTCACTCAAGACTTTTCTCAATGCCTTCACCTACCCTGACAAGACATGCTATCCGGTCGCCAGCCAGAACGCCCAGGATTTCTACAACCTGATCGACGTATATCTGGACGCGGTTTTCTACCCTCGCTTGACGCCCTTTGTTCTCCAGCAGGAAGGATGGCATTACGAGCTAAGCGACCCGGGCGCCCCACTTGCAATCAAAGGGGTGGTGTACAACGAAATGAAAGGGGTCTATTCCTCGCCCGACAGCATGCTCTCAGAGCTTTCTCAGCAGTCTCTTTTTCCGGACACCATTTACGGGCTGGATTCGGGCGGCCACCCCAGGGTGATCCCCAGCCTTACTTTCGAACAGTTCAAGTCATTCCACGGGAAGTTTTACCATCCTTCCAACGCCAGGATTTATTTTTACGGCAATGACGATCCGGACCGAAGGCTGGAGATAATTCAGGAATACCTCAAGGATTTCAGCCGTACCGAGCCCGAATCCGCTGTGCCCCTTCAGGCGCTCAAAGCAACGCCCTCTCGGATTGTTCGCTCGTTTGCCGCTGGTCCCGATGAAGTTGTCGCGGGCGGACTCAAGGGCATGGTGACCGTGAACTGGCTTCTTCCGGAGGTGACTGACGCCAGGTTGAATTTTGCATTTCAAATCCTGGAATACGCTCTTATCGGCATGCCGGGTTCCCCGTTGAAAAAGGCGCTGATAGAATCCGGGCTGGGCGAGGATATTGCCGGAGGGGGTCTTGAGACCGAGCTGCGCCAACTATTTTTCTCTATCGGTCTCAAGGGAATCCGCACCGAGGATGCCGGTAAAGTTGAAAATCTCATCTTCGAGACTCTGTCAGCGCTCGCCGTGGACGGCATCGACCCTGCAACCATCGAAGCAGGGGTGAATACGATTGAATTCCGGCTTCGCGAAAACAACTACGGCAACTTCCCGCAGGGTCTCGCAGTCATGCTGCGCGCGCTTTCCACCTGGCTTTATGAAGCCGACCCGACCTTACTGGCGGCTTTCGAAGCGCCTCTTGACCAGGTAAAGGAAGGTCTCAAATCAAGAGGTTTCCTGGAGGGCCTCATCCACCGCCACCTTCTTGAGAACCCGCACCGGACGGTTGTGTTACTCCGGCCGGAGCCTGGGCTTGCTGAAAAGGAAACTGAAGAGGAATCCAAAAGGTTGGATGGAATTAAACGTTCGTTTTCGGTTGATGAGGTTCGCCGTGTAATCGAAAACGCTGAAACGCTGCAAAGGATTCAATCGAGTCCGGATTCACCGGAAGCCCTGGCGACCATTCCAGTCCTTAAGGTTTCCGACCTGGACACGCGAAACAGAATCACTCCAATGGAACCGGCGCCTGTCGACAGCGTGGCCGGGTTTTACCATGATCTTTTTACAAGCGGGATAACGTACCTGGACATTGGGTTCAATCTTCAGGTTCTCCCGCAGAAGTATTTGCCATACGCGCCTCTTTTCGGCCGGGTTCTGCTCGAGATGGGGACCGACTCTCAGGATTTCGTCTCGCTATCGCAAAAAATCAGCCGGAAGACCGGAGGCATCCGCCCGGAGGTGTTCTCTTCCGCCGTGATTGGAGACAGCGCACCTGCCGCGTGGCTTTTCCTGCGGGGCAAAAGCATGAGTCCGCAGATCGGCGAACTTGCGGATATCCTTTCGGAAGTGCTGGGCGCCGTGAAACTGGATGACAGGGAGCGGTTCCGGCAAATAGTGCTGGAGGAAAAGGCCAGGCAGGAAAGAAAAATTGTCCCGAACGGCCACCAGGTAATAAATCTGCGTATCCGCGCTCATTTCAACCAGGCGGACTGGGTAAGGGAACTGGCGGGCGGAATAAGTTATTTTCTTTTCCTCGGACAGCTCGCCAGGGAGATTGACGAAAACTGGGGTAAAGTGGTTTCAGATCTGGAAGAGGTCCGCAGGCTGCTTATCAACCGTTCGGCAATGGCTTTCAATTTAACCGCCGACAGGAAAGACCTTCACTCGATCGAACCTTGCGTGCGCCGCTTTCTTGGTTCCCTTCCGGACCGGGCGGTAGCGATGGAGACATGGCGCCCCGAGCTTTTCCCGCAATTCGAAGGAATAATGATTCCCTCGCAGGTAAACTACGTGGGGAAAGGCGCAGATCTGTACCGGGAGGGATACCAATCGCATGGATCCAGCAATGTCATAACCGGGTATCTCCGCTCTTCCTGGCTTTGGGAAAGGGTGCGGGTACAGGGAGGTGCCTACGGAGGGTTCTGCCTCTTCGACCGCATCTCAGGGGTTTTCACCTTTATTTCCTACCGCGACCCGAACCTGCTGAAGACAATTGAAAACTTCGACGGTACGGCTCAATTCCTCCGCAGCGCGCATCTTCCCGGCGATGAGGTCCGCAAGGCAATAATAGGGGCCATTGGAGACCTCGATTCCTACATGCTGCCGGATATGCGGGGCTATGTCTCGATGCTGCGCCATTTCGCCGGCGACTCCGAAGAAGTCCGCCAAAAGATGCGTGACCAGATCCTGGGCACTACGGCAAGTGATTTCAGGGCCTTTGCCGATATTCTCGAGAAGGTTAACAGGGACGGAATCGTGAAAGTGCTGGGGTCGCAGGCAGCCATCGAGTCGGCCCTCGCCGAACGCCCTCAGTGGCTGAAGACTTTCAGGCTGCTTTAAGCTGGAGGGTTGATGCCGGAATAAACCAAATAGAGGGCAGGGAGATGGGGTGACACGGTGAGGGGCTTGTCCCCGTGTCCCCCCTCCACGGGGACTGTTTGGACCGCAGAGAGGGGACAAGACAGGGGAGCATGCCGATTTACCGGCAGGAACGCAAATTCCTTTTCTCAGGTCAAGAAATCCGAATAGGAAGCCTCGCGGGGCGTAGAATTCTAATCGGGTATTTCCGGATGGACACGAGTTTACAGCTTTTCCGGCTTGCAGAGGTTCGTCTCTTCGGCGGCGGCCCGTCCACAATTGCCGCAAACGTATTTGGGGTTGCGCACCAATTTTTTGTATTCGTCAAGATTTGACCCTACAAACCCGATATTCTGAAGATAGCACAGGTGTTCCTCGTGATGAGCATGGGGCATTTTCTTCTCAGCCATTTCATTTTTCCTTTGTCTAAAGATTGCCGAAAATTGTCACAAACCTTTCGCCAATGGTTCATTTCTCGCCTGCATCACAGCGGTGCAAATGGAAATTAAACATCTCGCTGCACACTGGCAATGGGCATTAAACACTGGCTGATCAGATTGAAATGAGAATGGTTCCCGAATCAGACACATCGGGTTGGGGTAATGCGTTGTCTGATTTCCGGACCTATCAGGGTTCAAATGGCGGCTTTGAAGGGCACGTTACGCGATGGGACGAATTTTTGTTCCGAAAAGGGGCCACGAAGCTCAGGGGCGCTCCTCGATATCCTTTCCCCCTATGATGCTGTTCAGTTTGTTTATCAGACTCTCCTGGGACTTCGAGCATTTGTCGCATGAACTCAGGTGGTCCAGGAACGCCGTGATGTTCCATCCTTCGTAAGTTCTCAATCCCAATTCAATCGGGTCTTTCCCACAAAGGAGATCCAGCATCTTCGACTCCTGTCAGAGTGTTTCCGATGATCTATACAGCAAATATGGCAGACACGGAATAAAAATCGGTTTCCATAAAAGTATTCGATTTGTAACAAATTATTGGGTGATGTTTCGAAAAAGTTCATCTTGTAACCATTCTATTAAATACTTTACTTGACATTCGAATCGAACCGGCATAGAAACATGGTTTGGAAGAGGGGTAGAAGAAGTTATCGCACCAATTATTTGGAGTATGCGACCAAAAAAGTGTTTCATGATAGACTAAAAAAGATCATCCATGGTTCTGGTTTGCCGCTCGGGCGGTTTGCAGAAAAAACCGGCGTTTCCAAGAACACGCTGATAAACTACCGTGACGGGGCGACGTCACCTTCAGCCGTCTTTCTGGAGTCGGTGTGCCGGGAGTTCTCGGCCGATCCGGGCTGGCTGCTCATGGGTGAGGGGAGCGCCGGGGCTTGCGCCGCCAAGCTCGAATCGGCAGGAGAGGGAAGCGAGGACTACGGTCTCATTCCGCTCCTGGAATCGCGCGTGACCGCAGGTCCGGAAGGCGAAATCCTGTACGGCGAAGTGGCAGACCATTATCCTTTCAAGAGATGGTGGATCGAAAAGCTGGTGGGGACAAGCTCCGAACGGCAGAGGAGTCTTTTTCTGATACGAGTCAGGGGAGATTCGATGTCGCCCACTATAAGCCAGGGAGAGACGGCCCTGGTGGACGCCAGCGAGGTCGAGCGCCTGGAGGTGCACGCCGGGCGCATATACCTCGTGATCCTGCCGGACGGGACGACAGCGCTCAAAAGGCTGGTCCTGAGCGGGGACGAAGGCGGCCTGAAGCTGGCCTGTCTGTCCGACAATATCGCAGACTACCGGCCGTTCGAATTTGCCCTGGATCCGGAAAAAAGTCTCAAGTCGTACGTGCTGGGGCGCGTGCGATGGGCAGGGAAGGAGTTTGATTAACCGGGGGGGAGACAAATGAGCACTGCAAATTATACCGACAGGGAAGCGGCATATATTAAAGGTGAGCTGCTCAAGGCGTATCTGGAGCCGCTCTTCATGATCGTTGGCCAGCGGGAGCTAAGGATCGGCTTCATTGACTGCTCCGCTGCGCCCTGGCAGAAAAGCCGCCAGGACCCGGGCGACACTTCAGTCGCCATTTCTCTGGGCGTGATGGCAAAATGCCATAACGAATTGTCGGGAAAATTCAGGAGAAACGTCCAATTTCGCGGATTATTCATTGAGAGGAACAAAGAATCTTTTGGCAAGCTCGAGAGTTTCCTGAAATCCGAATCCTGGGATGGCGTCGACGCCCAATGCCTTAAAGGTGATTTCTGCGATCTGGGAAACGATATACTGTCGTGGTGCGGGAATCGGGATTTTTGTTTTTTCTTCGTAGATGCTACGGAATGGAGGCATATCGCGATTCCAACCCTGAGGCCGTTTCTGTCCAGGCCCTCTTCCGAGTTTCTCATAAATTTCATGTTTGATTCCATTGTTCGCGCCCATGCTCAAACGGGCTTCGAAGAGCATATGAAGGCAATTTTCGGCGAGGCGCCGGACACCTCACATATCGCTTCGGAAGAAAGAGAAAGATTTTTGTTCAACCTTTACTGCCGGCAACTGAAGGCTACCGCGCCAATAATGGGAGACGCAATTCCGCGCTGCGCGCATATGAGGGTCCTGCATCCCACAAGAGACCGCACAGTTTACGACCTTGTCTATCTGACCTGGGACCCGCTGGGTTTGGTGACTTTCATGGAGGCTTCCGAACAACTGGAATTGGAACAGAAGAAGGTGAGAGCGCTGGCCAGGCAATCGAAAAAGGTCATGCGCAGCCGTCAGCTCGAGATTTTTTCGGCTGACAAATTCGTTGGAGACGAGGCAGCAGTTGATTTGACAAAAGTAAAAGAGTACTGGCTGGCGAAACTCTCACACGATCCGAAAAGGTTCGGGGTGATCGAATTCGCCGATATGCTGGAAGAGACCGGATGGTTCATGGACGATTTTCAAAGGGCGTTCTTAGAGCTGGAACGCGAAGGAAAAGTCAAGAACCTCGCATCTACCGGAATGCGGACCGGAAATCCCGTGCGCTATTGGGCGAACGGCAATCGGGGCGAGATTCTTGAGAAGGTGTGAGATGGCTACTTCCGAACTTAAAGCTGGTGAGCGCGTCAAAGACGTCCGTTTTTCGGAAGACAGCATTAGCGTTGACCTGGTAGATGGCCGTACAATAACTGCTCCTTTGGCGTGGTATCCACGCCTCCTGCACGCTGCCGTCGATCAAAGAGCCAATTGGCGTATTGCCGGTGGCGGCTATGGCATTCATTGGCCTGATATTGATGAGGATTTAAGCACGCAGGGGCTGCTTGGAGGAGCACCTGCTCCAAGATCGTCTCGATCTGCAGCGGCTTAACAGGAAAAGCATTCCACTTGATGCTCCAATATCGGCTTTCTAGCTTGCGAAACATATAAAAACTTATAAAATGCAATGGTATTATGAAGCCGTTGAAATTCATAGGGTCTAGCTTGGACGATCTCCGAAACTTCCCTGATGAAGCCCGCCGTGCTGCAGGTTTTGAACTCCGTGCGGTTCAAAGCGGACTCAGTCCGGGCGACTGGAAGCCAGTACCGGTGGTCGGTTCCGGTGCAAATGAAATTCGCATTCACGTGTTGGGTGAGTGGCGCATAATTTATGTCGCGAAGTTTAGTGATGCAGTTTACGTGCTTCATTCATTCAAAAAAAAGAGTCGAAAAACGAGCCGTAAAGACATCGAATTGGCTCGCCAAAGATATAATCAGATTGGAGGGTAGCCTGTGGGCGAGGAGATTTTCAACTCTTCCGGCAACGTATTCATCGATTTGGGATTTTCTCCGGATGAAGCCGCAGTTCTTATAATGCGTGCGGACCTCATGGCTGATCTCCGGAAATTCATTAAAGCCAGGAAACTCACGCAAGCTAAGGCTGCTGAAATCCTCGGCGTGAGCCAGTCCAGAGTTTCTGACCTCGTAAGAGGTAAGTGGGACAGATTTAGTCTTGAAATGCTCATTACGCTTGCGACCAGAGCAGGCAAGCGGGTGAGTCTGAGAATAGCTGCATAGTTTTCTCCTACATCCTACATCTGTCATCTGATACCATGGCCAAAGATTCATGGATAAGCGCTCCCCTGTCACCGACCCAACGGTATCTTACAGGGGCAGCAACACGAAGTTCCGGATTTTATGCGGATCAATCTGACTTATTGTTAAGCGTATAATTAATGTTCAAGAGTGACCGGAAGGATTGACAAAACTACAACATAAATTAAGGCGATAAGCTATGAGGGCAGTTTTTGATTTGTCGGAATGTGTCAACGACTTTGAG
>PLSV01000233.1 GCA_003165235.1 Syntrophobacteraceae bacterium | reverse complement strand
ATTTTACTTTTTACGAGACCATCATATTTGCGCAGGCGCATTCCATCACTTCGACTCGCTCTTCGGGTGTGGTATAGGCGGACTTCCCTCTCCGGGGCACACCTCTGAGACCTTCAAAACGCTTTTCGAGAAATCTCTTGGGCCACTTGACGCAGCTTTGGCCACTCAACCAACTTCAGGCGCTGATTTCAAGTAAATATTGGTTAATAGAGGTAAAGTTTTGCAAAGGAATATCCGAGAGCCTGAATAATTCCTCAAAGTGGTCGCCAATGGATGCAGAATGACATTCAGGGTCGGATTCCACCAGAAAAAGCCTTTGGAAACCCCGGCATCAAATCTCTTTATTTGGCGACTCCTCCGATTACTCGGCGTTTGTGTGTTCATACCGCCAATCCCTCACTTGAAATAGGGTCGCCCCAGTCTGGAATCTACTGCATTGACCTGATTCTATTTCCCTCATAACTCTGCTTTATTCTGTGGCATTTATATATTTTGGAGGAAGAGTTTATGACCTACAGCAAGATCCGCCGATTGGTTCGCCTTCACGAAAAGGCCACGAGACACTCAGAAAACTATAAGAAGCTTTCAGAGGACCCGCGCGCAAAATCGAAAGCGCTCGATCATCTAAAGAAAGCGGAGCGGCTTTATCGTCAGGTTTCGAGCCTGATAAGGGATATCAGTGCGGCTCAGGCATGAATGGAAGAAGAGAAGTCGACTTGGCGCCAGTCCCTGCTGGTGATGATAAAAGTCTGAGAAGAGCGATGTTCCCGATGTCTCTCAGCCGGTATGGGATGCCCTAATCAGCAGGAATCCATTCGTTCCGATAAATGTGACAGTCGCCAACACCGCCGCCCACAAGTCCACCTGTCGCAGCCGGTGATCGCTGAACCCCCGGGCCAGCAAAGCTCGACCAAGCACTGTGACCAGTGCGCCCAGCAATATGTAGAACAGGACAACCATATGCACTTTGTCCACCAAGGTAATTCTGTCCACCGATCCCAACGCGCAACTGGTCGAGTTCATATTTATGACCGTGGCGAACAGTGCTCCAGCCTGGAGAGTTATCCGAGAGTCCAACAACCGAAAACTATGGTCCATATGGAGGAGGAAGCTCACCAACATGAGGAAGAACGCCATGTAGGCCACAGCAGTCAGCTTTATGTAGCTCGTCACCTCTTTTCGCTCAATGGCGATGCGGAGTATGATGCCCGCATACTCACTACTGCTGCCTGGTTGTAGCGCCGGATCGCCAAAAGTGGATGAATGAGTGACAGGATTATTGATGATCCGGAAATCTGTGATTTTCCATCCATCAAGTCGAATGTCTTTGGAATAGGAGGAATTCAGCGAGTCAGGTTCATAGGTCAAGGCGGTGGTGTCATCTATTGCTTCTTCAATGCGTATTTCCAGTTTGTGACGGTCGAACGGAAAGTTCCGCAAATCCCAGTGCTGTCTAAAAGTGCCGCATATCTTACGTTGTCCCCAACGCATTCCATTCTTGACTATGTCATTGCCCAGGGACGAAGAAGTGCTCTTCGCATTGGTGAATTCCATCGTTTCCAGTGGCCTGCGCTCACTTTCCGAAGATGTGTGGGTCCAGAGCCAGATGTCTGCAGCGAACGTTTGACCTGAGAGGTTGAAGTCGTGTATGGATGTCAGATACGAGCCGACTATACACCCCAGAGCTTTGCCTTTCTCCGGAGTGGAGGCGTTCGGCAGCGGCAGTTCCAGAGCCGAACAGGTGATAGCTCCCGACAATACGGCAATGAATATCACAACAACGGTTAGTAAAACGATATTTCCGGGTAGAGAGTGCGGTGATTCCTTTTTTCCCATATACTTTCCCTCCCCGTTTTTCCGCCTTCAATCACTTCTTACCTGGCAGACGTGGATTGCGCTTACCGGGTGGGGTTCCCCGGACGCTTGCCTTATATCCTAGCCTCTCCACAGACCCACTCGATAAGCGCAGTATGGATCGCGCTATAGCGGACATCATAATTCAAGTGGTGTTGGACTTGTATCGGTTCCCCGGCCTCCAGATCTTCCAATCAATATAGTCGGGTAGAATGGGAAAAAAATTAGCGCAAAAAGGATTGGAGCAGATATTTCACAAATCCCGCAGGCCGCGCCGGGCGCCCGCTTTTTGACAATGACTCATCGCTCTCAGAGAAAATGAGCGCCAGGATTGTCAAGTTTGGGCAGGATGACGGTAAAGTCTCATTATAGCCCCCGGGAGGTAGTCGATTCCCAAACGCCATGGCGTAACGGTTTCCATTTCGTGCATTGAACGCGTGTTTATGAAGATCGAGTTTCAAGACGCTCTCCAGCAAATATTTGCTGCTTTTCGTAGACAAAACTGATAAGCGATACGTCATTGGGCTGTAGAAAGAGCAATTTAGCGTCTGAACCGGGTGAGCAGTCCCCGCCGTGGAGTTCAAACTTCAAAGGGGCCCAGCGCTTGACACAGGCGGTATTGGATATACGTTGAGATGATAAGGGCAACATATGGGGGCTTTCCTCCCGTTGCCGTGTTTGTCGCGAACCAGAAGGCCTCTATGCTTGAATGCTGAAAAGAGGCCAGTTCCAAGGAGAAAAGCCATGAAGCGCTTATTTAAGATCCTTTCGGTGGTGCTGGTGGTAGTTGCTGCCCTGATGTTTGCAGCATATCCCTGTTATGCCGCCAGAGGTGGAGGCGGCCACGGCGGAGGTCATGGTGGCGGTCACGGTGGTTACGGCCACGGCGGTTACGGCCACGGCGGTTACGGCCACGGCGGTTACGGCCGCGGCGGGTACGGTCACGGCGGTTACGGCCGCGGCGGTTACGGTCGCGGGTATTATGGCGGCCGAGGATATTATGGCGGCCGAGGATATTATGGCGGCCGCGGGTATTATGGCGGCTGGGGACGTGGCTGGGGCGGCTGGGGCTGGGGCGCCGGTCTGTGGCCGTACTACTGGGGCTATCCGTATTACGGGGGTTACCCCTATTATGGGTCTTACCCTTACTCGCCATATTATTATGGCAGCGGCGGTTTCTACGGTTATTATTGATCAAGAGGCTGCTGTATTCAGAGTTCGTCGTGACCCTTTGCGAACTTGATGGAACGCCCCATGCGATGGGGCTGAGAGCTTGAGCGTCACGGGTCAGGGGAATTTTCGGCGCCGAAAAAGCGCTCACGCTAAGGAGGGCGCTGGTGAATGGGTGTATTAAAGGCCCTGCCTCTGGAAAAACCGGGGGCCTGTCAAGCGCTCAAGCTCTTTGATGAAGGCAATGAACTGATTTCACAAGGTGATGGCGAATTCGTCCGAATTATGCGCCTCATTTTGCCTGCGTGATGAAGGGAGAGTTAGATGGCTCGTTGGAAAGCAATCCCTATCGTGGTTGGTATCATAGTGATGGTTTACGGCGGTTTCCTTTTTGCACAGGCGCAGCCGCCGCCTCGAGGCGGAGCGCCGGCGGATAGGGACCCCCGAATGGAGCAGATGATCGACAGGATGTTCCAGGACATGGATACCAATCGTGACGGCAGGATCAGCAAAAGCGAATGGATGGCCTTTCAGGAAAAACAATTCGATCTGCTGGACAAAAACGGCGATGGCTTCCTTACCAAAGATGAGGTAAGGACCGACATGATGGAGAGGATGAGAGCACAGCAGCAGCAGCAAAGGGGAAGGCCCCCTCAATAGTTTTCAGGCGTCTTGGAACCGGTTTTTCACCATTCCTCGTGAATCGGTGAACACCTGGTTTAGCGCCTTCCTGAAATGCAAGGGCTGCCTGCACGTTACCCAACAAGTCGATCAACGGGTTTAATTTTTTTTGTCAGGGAAGGGGATAGAGGATTTCACAAATTGTTCGCACAATTTCGTGTTCCTCTGTCCCACCGAATATCTTTCCGCAAAACGCAGTGAATCGATCAATTATTTGACCTTGCCGCCGTGAAACCGGCGCTTCCCACGCAGAAAACCAGAAAGAATAAAGCTGTCACGGGCGCCATAGCCCTGGGGAAGGCAATTTCACGCAACATTCCTTCTGCTTGCGCCTAACTGCATATCTTCTCCGCCATCGTTTCGGCCAGCTTCATCAGGTCTTCACGCGTTGCGACTTCCCCCATCCCCCGAGCCCCCCAGGCCCGAATGAGATGGCTCTCGGTAAATCCATACCATTTGAAGAAGTAATCGTATCTTTCAAAAATATCGGCGAACCTTTCCTGATCCGGATTTCCCTGAACCAAAATGAAAACCAGCTTTTTGCCCTCTGATAGGCGACAGGGCTTGGAACTGGTGATGTAGTCAGGCGTCAGATAGGAATAAGTACGGTCAATAAAGGCCTTAAGTTGGCTTGAGACATCTCCGTAGTAGACAGGCGAGGCCAGAACGAGAACATCGGTTTCACAAACCGCATCAAGAACTTCTGTCAGATCATCCTCCAATGCGCATTGGTCGAGCTTGGTCTTGCACGCCATACATGCCTGGCAGCCCCGATATTCGAGGTTGTTCAGGGCGAAAGTCCGAACCTCTGCGCCAAATCTCTCAGCCGTGGAGCAGAAACGATTGGCGATTGCGGCGCTATTTCCTTTTTCCCGTGGACTTCCCAGCAAACAGACGATCTTCATGACACTCTCCCATAGTCTGAAAACACTGAATTCATGTTACCGGCTTGGCCGGAAGCTTTTCGTGAAACCATGCTTCGCGCCCTCCGTTTTCCGTCTTCCTCTTCTAGCGGTTGTCAAGCAGGTGTTTTACTACCAAAAGGCAATGTTCCATTGCGGTGCCGAGGTCCCACCTGGCCTTGTCCCGGACCCCGGCCATGTTGCTGACTCCGCGAAACTCCAGGAATGGAACATCAAAAAGAAGGCAGGTCTGGGCAATCGCGCTTCCCTCCATGTTTTCCGCCAGCGCCCGGAAGCTTCGGAAGCGTGCGTCGGCCGTGTGGATATCTCCGCTCACCATGCCCACCGTAAGACTTGGCCCATATTGGACCCTGAATGGGCGCTTTTTCTCGGGCTCAGAGACCGGGTCAAAGCTGCTGGGGTGTGCGTCGCGGGGGTCGTATGGCCTTATGCCCCCGGAGGGGTCCGTGCTGAACATGCCCGCCGGAAGGAGGGCGCGGATTTGTCTGCGGGCAAGGGACTCATCGAGCGGGAAACGGTCGTAGAAGGGTTGACCGTCTTTAAGGACGATCGGGATTTCAAGGCTGCTGGTTGACATCGGCCCCTCTTTTCGCAAAATTCCTTCATCTGCGCAAATACAGTTTTCGGTGATCAGGACGTCTCCGATTTCAAGCCCTGAACCGCCATAAGCCCCTGCGCAGCCGACGTTCCAGACCTCGGCCGCCCTGAAGATCGTAAGCGCCGCCGCCGCAGTTGCAGCCGCATTCACTTTCCCGACCCCCGTTGTTCCGATCAGCAATCTAAGGTCACGATAAGAATACGTTGAGAAAGGGTTCCCGGCTATTTTAGAACTGCTCGATAGCCCAAAGGACCCGGAGAGCGGAGCTATTTCTCCGCTAGTTGCGCCTAGAATCGCCAGATCGACTCTTTGCATTTCCTTTCCCGAATAATTATGGAGCAAACCGGAACCGAGCGAGCGGCCCTTGGCTCAAAGGAAGTTTGAATTCCAATATAACCACGGGGTGCCGTTCCCCGCCTTTTAGACCTCGCATGAGAGCTTCTATCATCATATGGAATAAAATTCAGTATTGAAATTTCATTGTAGAAGGCTTTCCGGTTTACGATTTTTGTCGGTTGCGCAACGCTGTTTGCTGCCGGGGTTGCCAGAGCTTCCCAAAGTTGGTAGGATTCCTATCGGTATAGTTGGTGTGGATGCCGGCTGAGGTGAAAAACCTAAGGTCCCAACCTGAACAGGAAAATAATGAAAGTTGTTATCGCCAGGACAGCAGGGTTTTGCAAAGGGGTGCGGGACGCAATCGAAATCACCATGAACGCAATCCAGCATCGTGTGAAAGGTGAGGATATCTGCACCTTCGGACCGCTTATCCACAACAGGCAGGTCCTGACGATGCTGGGAAAAAAGGGGGTCGTGGACGAAAACCTGATTGAGCGCTGCGCGGGCAAGAAGGTAGTGATCCGCGCCCACGGAATTCCTCCTTACAGCCGCCAGCAGCTTCATCGGCAGGGGGCGACTCTTCTGGATGCGACATGCAAGCGCGTAGCCAGGGTCCATGCGGCGATAAAAAGACATGCAAGGCGCGGATACTACACGATAATAGTTGGCGACGCGGATCACGCCGAGGTCATCGGGCTTCTCGGTTACACCGAGAATCGCGGCGCTGTAATAAACCGTCCCGAACAGATAGACGAACTTCCCTCGCACTGGGACAACGTGCTCCTGGTGGCGCAAACTACCCAGAACGAAGAGGTTTTCAGGGAAGTCGAGGAAACTTTTCTTAAGAAATACCCGAATGGAATAGTAAAAAACACGATCTGCGATTCAACACAGGAGAGGCAGGCCGAAGTAAGGCAGTTGTGTTCCAAAGTCGAGGCAATGGTCATAGTGGGGGGACTTCATAGCGGGAACACCCTGAGACTTGCCGAGGTGGCCCGGGATTGCGCCATACCGACTTTCCACGTGGAAACGGAATCGGACCTGGACCCACAGCTCATGGCTCTTTACGCCTGCGTAGGAGTTTCGGCAGGGGCGTCAACTCCCAACTGGATCATACGAGACGTTATTGAATTCCTTGAGGCCATAACGCCCGAAGCTGGGACAAAGTTCAGGTGGAAACACATTCTTGAGAGGCTCTCTTACGGTAATTTCTATATAGCTTTGGCGACGGCGCTGCTTGCGCAGATTGCGGAAGCCCTGACCGACTTTGCCGGGTCGGCGGCTTTCAGCCTGATGGCTGCCGGGTACGCCTTTGCGATGCATTCGCTCAATATTTACCTGGACCAGGACTCCATCGAGCTAAACGACCCCGGCAGGGCTGCTTTCTATCGAAAATGGCGGCCGGTCTTCATGTTGTCGAGCGCCATATCTGTTTTAGCCGCGCTGATTCTGGCCTATACTATAGGCTTTCCCAATTTCCTGCTTATGCTTTTATTGATATTGCTGGGCCTTGTATACGGGGTCAAGCTTTTCATGCCGGCAGGGTGGGAAAAATTTCCGTTCAAACTCAAGGATATCCCAACTTCGAAGACTTTTTTCGTGCCGATGGCCTGGGCCGCTGTCTGCGTCCTGCCTTATATTGCCGGCGGCTATGATTTCCGCCGCGTGGCATACGCGTGTTGGGTCATTTTCCTCCTCTCTCTCGTGCGAACCACACTGCGAGACTTCCTCGCAATTCAGGGAGACAGGCTTGTCGGCAAGGAGACCCTCCTCGTGCTCGCTGGAGAAAAGAGGACCGCCGTCTTTACGGTCGGGGTCCTTCTGGCGCTTGCCATCACGGCCCTTTGCGGTCCCCTTGCAGGGATCTCCAGCGGCTTTTCCTTTTTCCTTATCGCTCCTGCCCTTATGTATGGGTTGTTTCTTAAGATAGGGTCCAAAAGAAGGCTCAGGGAGGACCCTCTCTACGATGTCCTTGTGGAGATCGTGCTGATCGTGGCCGGCTTGAGCGCTATGGTCTGGAACCTGACACATTGAATATCGGCGGTTTTTTACTATCTAAGCGGCGCACATTGCAATCAAATCCCACAGTAGCAATAATGAATGCAGAGCTGTTCAACCCGTTTACAATCGCGCAGCAGCAAGTAGACCATGCGTCGGAAAAACTGGAGCTTGACGAGGCGACCCGTGAGCTGCTGCGGTGGCCCATGAAGGAGATCAAGGCAACCCTGCCCGTGAAGATGGATGATGGTTCAACCAAGATTTTCCATGCGTTCAGAATCCAATACAACACTGCGCGAGGCCCGGCAAAAGGTGGGGTCAGGTGGCACCCTCTGGAGACAATGGACACGGTTAGGGCGCTTGCCGCCTGGATGACGTGGAAGACCTCCGTTGTGGATCTGCCGCTGGGTGGAGGTAAGGGAGGGGTTGTCTGCAACCCCAAGGAACTCTCCGTAACCGAGAAAGAGCGTCTGGCCCGGGCCTATGTGCGTGCGCTGGCCAGGTCCCTGGGTGTAACCAAGGATGTTCCTGCCCCGGACGTATACACCACGCCGCAGATCATGGCCTGGATGATGGACGAGTATGAAACGATCATTGGGGAAAATCACCCTGGAGTCATAACGGGCAAACCGCTGGCTCTGGGCGGGTCAAAAGGCCGGGGAGACGCCACCGCCAGGGGCGGCGTCTATGTCACGCGTGAAGCTGCAGCAGTTGCCGGCATCAACCTCCAAGGCGCCACAATGGCCGTCCAGGGGTTCGGTAACGCCGGTCAGCACGGCGCTCTTCTTGGCGAGGAGATCCTGAAGCTCAAGCTGGTCGCAGCTTCCGATTCCAAGGGCGGCGTCTACAACCCAAACGGCATCAGCGCGGAGGCCCTGGTCGATTACAAGATAAAAAACGGAGTAGTACAAGGCTTCCCGGGGACGGACGAAATAACGAACGAGGAGCTTCTCGCACTTCCGGTGACGGTGCTTTTCCCGGTGGCGCTCGAAAACGTGATTCGAGCCGACAACGCTGAGAATCTCAAGTGCAGGATCTGCTGCGAACTGGCGAACGGACCGACTACACCCGAAGCCGACCGCATTCTCGACGACAAGGGTATATTTGTATTGCCGGACTTCCTTGCCAACGCAGGAGGAGTGACGGTATCTTATTTCGAGCAAGTCCAGAATGCCTACAACCTCTACTGGGAGCTTCAGGAGGTCCACTGGAGGCTTGATAAGAGAATGACACAGGCATTTGCGAGCGTATACGAGATGAGCCAGCGCAACAAAATACATCTCAGGGAAGCGGCCCATCTGGTTGCAATCGCTCGAGTGGCCGAAGCCTGCAAACTGCGCGGTTGGGTGTGATCAGGACTGAGGACTGAGGACTGAGGAAAAGATAATAAGAAATTACGAATTAAAAACAATCTCATTCATTCCTAATTACTGATTCCTAATTCCTAACTGCACTCATGGAGTTCTGATGGGCCAAAACGCCAAGGCATACTTTACCTCGGCAGACATATGCGCAACGGACCTGATTCGCGCGTACCGGCTCTATGACCGAATGATGCGGTTTCCACATCTTCTGGATGAAATCCGCAAGCTTTTTCTCTCCGTGCTGTGCAAACGCGGGATCGTGTGCGGGGAGTCAATCCGGCAGGATGCGCTCAGGCAACTCGATGAGCTTGGCGAGCCTGTAACCGAGCAGGCCATCGGCGAGGTCATAGGTGCGCTTATAGATATGTATTTTGCCCGCCATTTTACATGGGAGAATATAGAGAACTATATTAATCTCGCCAGAAAACGTGAGTCTTTCCAAAGGCTCAACATGCTCATGAACTCGGAAGAAGTCACCTCCAGCCATATTCGTGGAGCGGTAAGAGAATTTTGCGCGATCCCCATGGGCAGTCTATATATCTCTCCCGGCGAGGCAACGGGCGTGCGTGTCGGCCTGATCAGCCGGTTCATTTCCGATCTGCTTCCCTTCCTGGGAGTGGCCAAAAATCATATCACGGTCCGGGATATGGACGAGTTGATGGAACAGATTATCTGGAACCCCAGGCGCGGCGGACGAATCGGCGGTAAATCGGCAGGCATGTTCCTCGCCTATAAGATCATTTTGCCGCTGCTTGGACAAAGAGACCCTGAATTTGAAAAATACGTGAGGATTCCCGAATCGCATTATTTCACTTCCGGTTTTCTGACCGATTTTCTCGACTCGAACAACCTTTTCTCACTTCATTCTCAAAAATATGAAAGCCGGGATACAATCGAGGAAGAATACGGCCGGATATCGGAAACAATCCAGAAGGCCACTTTTCCTTCCGACGTGTTGATGCAGTTCAGGGCTTTTCTGGAAAAGGTCGGGGAACATCCGCTCATAATCCGTTCGTCCAGCCTGCTGGAAGACAACGTCGGATATACTTTTTCGGGCAAATATGACTCGGTTTTCATTGCAAATCAGGGCGAGATAGGGATCAGGCTCGATGAATTCACACGCGCACTGAAGCAGGTGCTCACCAGCGTTTTCAGCCCAAGGGCCATTCTTTATCGCCAGGACCACAACCTTCTCGATTTCGATGAACGGATGAGCGTTCTCGTTCAAAAGGTAGTCGGAAGGCAGTTCAATGATTATTTCTTCCCGGCTGCGGCGGGAGTAGCTTTTTCGCAGAATGTGTACGCCTGGACCCCGAAAATAGTGAGAGCGGATGGGTTGCTGAGGATGGTCTTCGGTCTGGGTACGCGCGCCGTTGACCGCATCGGGCCCGACTACCCCAGGATGATCCCCTTAAGCCATCCCCTCCTTCGCCCGGAAGTGAGCGCCGAAGAAATCAGGAAATACTCCCAAAAGCTGCTTGACGTTCTGGACTTGAAATCAAGGTCGATCCAGACGATCCCGGCTATGGACCTCTTCCGGACAATCAATCATCCCGACCTTTATTACGTTGTCTCTGTTGATGATGAAGGGCATCTTTCGGCGCCTCTTTTCAAAAACGAGGAAATTGACACTGCCCGAGCCTGTATAACTTTCGACAACCTTCTTTCCAAAACCCCCGTAGCGGGACTTATGAAAAAAATCCTCCATCAATTGGAGAAAGCATACGGCCGGCCTGTAGAAGTTGAGTTCGCCTGGGATGGCGGCATACTCTATCTTCTCCAGTGCCGCGCGCTCGCATTGAGCAGACTTGTGCAAAAAGTGGCCGTCCCGAAGGACATCGACCCCCAAAAAGTTCTCTTTACGTGCAGCACTGTCCTGTTCAGCAGTGCGGTCAAAAACATTGAATATATTGTATACATCGATCCCAGGGCCTATGCCCGGCTCGCGACTTTCGACGAGCGGTTCGCTGTGGCGCAGATAGTGAGAAGAATCAATCGCCTGCTCGAAGACAAGGTCTATGCCCTTTTCGGACCGGGGAGGTGGGGCGCCAACGACGTAAGGATGGGCGTCAAAGTGAGCTATGAAGATATCAACCGAACGAGGGTCCTGGCGGAAATAGCCATGAGAGAGGTTGGGATCGAACCTGAGCCGTCCTTCGGCACCCATTTTTTCAACGATCTGGTAGAGGCGAACATCGTCCCCCTGGCGATTGATCCCGACAGCGTCGGCACAGTGTTCAGGGAGGAGTTTTTCCATCAGTGCCCCAACGCCCTCGTCTCGCTCGACCCGGGGCTTCAAAGTGATGGAATCGCCCGGGTCATAGACGTGCCTTCCTGCACGCAGGGGCAATATCTCCAGGTCTACCTGGACGGCGATGAACAGAAGGGGGTGGGCTTTTTGGGCTACCCTGAACAGGCGCCCTGAGGCAGCGGCCAAATGCGGAAGAAGTAGATGAAAAATATATTGGCAAGCCTCTCCAATGAACAAGCTGCCCTAATATTGAAGCAACTTTGGGATAAGGGAGGCGATATTCGTAAGTCCATTTTTACAGAAGCGCAAAAGATCCTGTGTAGCGTGGACGTTGACGAAATTGCCCAGGACATCCTGTTCACCCTGGATCTCATAGATGTTCACGAACTGTGGGGCAGGTCCGGTCCCAGCCATGACGGGTACGCCTCGCCCGAAGAGATGGCTTATGAAATGGTAGAAGAGGAATTATCTCCTTATTTGAATCAAATTGATACATACCATAAGCTGGAAATGTATAATGAAGAGAAGCTTTATTGCATGGGTGTTCTTGGAGGGCTCTACCTTTATCAAAAGGAAGCGAAGTCTGAATTTCGGAATTGGGCTGTAGACATCCCAGTTGAATTATTCAGATCAGTGCTTGAGCACTGGCGGAAACGCACACCTAGTCGCCAGCAGAAGAGCGAAATGGATGATTTTCTATGGGCGACCTGTCCGGACTGGGCAAGGCGGCACTGTAAAAGTAGGAAGTAAACCTTTGCCCCTGTTCGATGCATATCTCTTCATTGATTGGAGCGCGGCCAACAAGGCCACGCGTCAAGAGCCTGCTGCACAGGCAGTTTGGATCGGCGAGTCGGTACGTCTCAACCGCCAAAATGAGACGTACCATCGGACGCGTAGTGACGGGATTAAAGATCTCACCTCTCGTCTATTAGCTCATGTGAATAAAAAACGCAGAGTGCTTGTCGGATTTGATTTCCCATACGGTTACCCTTCCGGATTTCGTCATGCCTTAGGACTGCCGCTCAGTCCGCACGAATGGTGGGAAGTCTGGACTGAACTGGCGGTCCGGGTTAAAGATGATACCAATAACCTAAACAACAGGTTCGGCGTTGCTGCTGAGTTGAACGCTATTATAGCAAACGGGCGTTCAGGCCCGTTTTGGGGGCGTCCCGGGGGAAAACAGATTGCAAATCTTGAGGCTACTTCGCCGGTATTCCCTTTCAATTGCTCGGCAGGAATATCTTTGAAGCCCCGTCGTATGGCCGAGCAGAAGGAGCGGTTGCCCGGGACACAGGAAACCTGGAAGTTGTACGGAGCAGGAAGCGTAGGCAGCCAGGCGTTGGTAGGTATTCCACGCGTTTAGAGGCTCAGACGTCATCCAGAACTGGTGTGGTTCAGTAGAGTATGGCCCTTCGAGACGGGTTTCTCTTCAGCGCCATCACCGGATCGGGGGCCGTTCATTCTGCATGCTGAAATCTGGCCGGGAGTTGTAAGAGACGCAGCGAATGCCCTTCTAACCGATAAATCCCTAATAATCCCCGATCAGGCACAAGTGCGGGCGATGTGCCAATGGGCGAAGGAAGCAGATGATAATGGGCAACTTGGCGAGTTGTTCGCCCAACCAATCGGGCTAAACCAACAAGAGATTCAAGAGTGCGTCCGACACGAAGGCTGGATTCTTGGAGCAAAGTAAGATTAACTTTACTCGTCTGTGCTATAATTCTTTAAAACAGACAAAGATAGGAGGTGCTCGCATGATCTTCCAGCGCATTACCGTGAACCCTGAGGTTTGCGGGGGTAAACCCATAATCCGCGGGCTTCGTTTTCCCGTATCGCGGCTACTCGGGTTACTGGCCTCCGGTGAGACACAAGAGTCTATATTGAAAGCGTACCCGTACCTGGAGCCTGAAGATTTTCATGAGGCGCTGAATTACGCCTCATTCCTCGCCGATGAACAAATCTTCGAGTTTGCGCAATGAAGTTTCTTCTCGATATGCCGGTATCACCCCTGCTGCTCCAGGTGCTCCAAGCATACGGACATGAAGGTGTACATGCATGCCAGATCGGCAAAGATCGTGCTTCAGATAGCGAATTGCTGGAAATAGCCCGCTGTGAAAGTCGAATCGTGATCACAGCAGACTTGGATTTTCCTCGGCTTTTGGCGCTCAGCTTGGCGGAGGGCCCTGGGCTGGTTCTTTTCCGTGGCGGAAATTACTCAGATAGCGAGATGTGCGATTTGCTCGAACGTCTTCTAAAAACAGTACGACCTGAGGTCATGGAGAGATCTGTCTGCGTAGTTGACAATCCCAATCAATTAGTTCACCATTGCGTTGGGGCGGAGATAGATCACGGCTCTTCTCCCCTTCTCCGCGAGATCCGAATAGGCCAATCTGATGCTCTACGGCAGAAGTCCCAGACTTGCCAGGCTGAGGGGCGCCTGAACGCGAGCCGGGCTATTTAACGGGATGAATAAAAAACTTGCTCTAATCTTCCTCGTTTGTTTTGCTTTCTCCATTTTGGGGTGTGCATTTCATCACCATGAAGATGGAGACGGCCACAATACTTGCGCCATCTGCTTTTGTGTCTTCCACCACTCAAATCTGGCTTTTGAGGATTGCCCTCAAATATCACCACCTGTTTCAGGTATTTTCCCCGGCGTTTTAGAAAATTCGGTATACGTTCCCTCTTTTCGTTGTTCTCCATATTCAAATCGGGCTCCTCCCGCATGATACCCAGACCCTGGCGCCTCCCGCGAAATATTCTTTGAACTCCTCGCGGAGCGTCGAGACCCCAGGCAGTCCAAGGGGCGAGACCTTCATTTTCAAGTCTCCACGCCTTGCGAGGTGAGCGGCGACACCGCAGACCGGATCGCAGCACTTTTGCAGGCAGCCCTTCGAAAAGTTCCGACCACAGAAAGCATGGAACATTTCATCGGAATGTGACCATGAGGAGGAGCTACCATGCGGACCATGATTGCGCTCGTTTTTCTATTTGTATTTTCATCCTGTGCGTTTGCTCAGACGACGGAGGAGAGGCTGGAAAACCTGGAGAAGACACTTAAAAAGCAGGAGCAAACCATCCAGGAGTTAAAAGCCCTCCAGAAGACCGTTAAAAAACAGGAACAAACAATCGAGGAACAGCGAAAGTTGATTGAAAAATTGACGGCAAAAGTCCAAAAGCCCCAGCCTTCGGCTGAACCCTCGGCTGCCGTGGCGGCTCAGACGGGTTCGGTCGACCAGGTGCAGCAGGACGTGAAGGAGTTGAAGGAACAGGTGAGTTCGGTGGCCGAAGCGCAGCAGAAGAAGCTTGCGAGCGAGTTCAATCCTGCCATAGGGCTCGTGGGTGAGACAATTTTTTCTTATAGCAGCAAGGGATCGAAGGCTACGGGCAGCGACCGGCCCGGGGGATGGGACGTTAACCAGCGTTCTGTTGAGCTGAACATAGCGGCGTCGGTCGATCCGTTTGCAAAGGGCTATGCAGTGCTCAATGCTTCTGCGGACCCGATAACCGGCGAAGCTACTTTGGGGGTCGAAGAGGCCGCGATCCAAACGACTTCACTGCCGGGTAATCTGGAGTTGAAGGCGGGACGCTTTTTTGGCGAATTCGGCAGGCTGGCGTATATCCACGATCATGAACTGCCCTTCGTAAACCGCCCGCTGGTGCTCGACCAGTACATCGGCGGCGAATCGAGGACAGATGGGGCGCAGTTAAACTACCTTTTGCCGATCGAACATTACGTCAGCCTGACCATGGGCGTGGGCGATGGTTTCGGCAGTGCGCCAAACGATATCAACGATGACAGCAATGGAAATTTCCGTCACTTCGGCGGGCTGAGCTTTTTTGGCCGAGGGTCCACCTCTTTTGACCTGACGCCCGATCTATCCCTGGAACCCGGCATTTCAGGCCTGTTGAATCCAGAGGCTATAAACCGCGGAGGCGTGCTCGCCCTGCCCAATGGAGATCCTGTCACGCTTCCTCAATTCCCCGGCAGCAGGCTCTCCCAAACCGGGCGCAGCCTGGAAGGCGCAGACCTCACTCTGAGCTGGAAACCGCTGAGAAACAATCAGTTCGAGAGTATCACCTGGGGCACTGAAGTTCTCCGCAGCGACAGCAGCTTTGATGTCACGCCAACAACGGGAGGCGCCGCGTTCAGCCCGTTCAGCCAGTCCGTAGAGTCTTATGGCATGTACTCGTATCTGACTTATAAGTGGAGTCGCGAGTGGTCGGCAGGGTTTCTGTTCGAGTGTATGGAGGATTCCTGGAACAACGCAGACAAGACTGTCGCATACTCCCCGTACCTTACGTGGGCCCTGAGCCACTGGAATCAACTGCGTCTTCAATACACTCATACGGACCATAACGCCGTATCCGGCCTTCGGCCGGATGATGCCGTTTATCTGCAGTGGGCCTGGATCATCGGGTCGCACGCCCATGGTTGGCAACAGCGCTGACCGTGAGGAGAAAGGAATTTAACATGAAGCCCAAATTCATGCTTTGTTTAGCGATCACAACACTCGCAGCGGTGTTGTTATATGGAGCGCCGGTGCCGGCTCATGCCGCCAAAATCAAAGTCGTCACGACCCTGACCGACCTGGCCGACTTAGCGCGGGAGATCGGGGGGGACCTGGTTGAGGTTCACAGCCTTGCCACGGGTGTTGAAGATACGCACGGCGTCCCGATGAAACCGAGCTTTGTGCCCATCATGAACAGGGCGGACCTGCTCATCCTGGTGGGGTTTGACTGTGAGCACGCCTTCCTGCCCGCGCTGCTGGAAGCCAGCAAGAACCCTCGCATCCAGATAGGAAGGCCCGGCTATGTAGACTGCTCGAAGGGCATCGTGGCCAAAGACGTGCCTAAATCGACCGATCACTACCAGGGCGACGTTCATCCCTACGGCAACCCGCACTATATGCTTGACCCTGTGTTGGCTAAGACGGCGATCGGGAACATTTACAACTCACTGGCCGAGTTTGCTCCGCAGCATCAAGCCGAATTCACGCGCAACCGCGATGCATATCTGGCCAGGCTCGACGCCAAGATTGCAGAATGGACCAGGGATGCCATGCCGCTCAAGGGCGTGAAGTTCGTGTCCTATCACGAGCATTGGCCATATTTCGCGGCGCGTTTCGGCATGGTTTACTTCGGCACGATTGAACTGAAGCCCGGCATCGATCCGACTCCACGCCATATCGAGGCATTGATCGCCTCCATGAGGGCCGAGCATGTTCCTCTCGTCGTGCGTGAACCGCAATTTCCGGAAAAGGTCCCCAGCCGAATCGCCGAGCAGACCGGGGCGACAATGATAACGCTGCCCATAATGCCGGGCGGCGTTGCGAATACGGAAACCTACATTAAGATGATGGACTACATCATTCAGACCCTGGTCACTGCCGTACCGGCGGGAAAGTGACTCCCGGCCAGGCGAGGAAATAAACGCATGAAAAAAGACGCCTCCCACATTGGAATGACACATGAATGATGCTCTCATAACCCTCGAGAACCTGAGCATTGGCTATAACGGCCAGCCGGTGCTCTCCGGGATTTCGCTTTCGATCGCCCGCGACCGTTTCACTGTCATTCTCGGTGCGAACGGTTCGGGCAAATCGACCCTGCTCAGGACCCTGCTTGGACTGCTTCCTCCTGTCGCCGGCAGGATCGATGCTACTCAATCACCCGCGGGCGCACGTCTCGTGTTCGGCTACGTCCCTCAATCCATTCAGTTCGATCCGATCTATCTGCTGACAGGGTTCGACGTTGCTCTGATGGGCACATATGGACGCGTGCGCCCTGGGTGTTTTGTCCCATCGGCCGAACGCGCCTTCACGCGCGAATGCCTCCGCGCGGCAGGCGCTGAAGAGTTTGCCCCCAAGCGGTTCTCGGAACTCTCGGGTGGGCAGAAACAACGCGTGCTTATCGCGCGCGCCCTGGCTACGCGCCCCGACGTCCTGGTGCTCGACGAACCGACTGCCGGAGTGGACGCCGAGGCGACGCATTCGGTGCTGGAGTTCATTTCCAGGACTCGAGAGGAAAGGCAAATCACCGTCCTGCTCGTCACTCACGATTTTGCCGCGATTCGCCAGCATGCCCAGCAAGTTCTCTGGCTTCGTCAGGGCAAGGTGCTCCAGGGCGCCCCGGATGAACTGCTTACGGCAGAAATGATTAATGATATTTTTGGAATAGGGATTGGCTGACATGGAAACATTGCGCCTGATTCTATCGCCCGAGTTTCTTCTGCGCAACTCTATCTACACCAGCGTGCTCGTAGGCTTCTCCTGCCCGCTTGTCGGCGTGTTTCTCGTGATGCGCCGGCTGGTGTTCATGGGCGTTGCTCTTCCGCAGGTTTCCTCGACCGGTGTTGCTATCGCTCTCTCCGTCCCCTTGTGGCTCGGAGTCAAGCTAAGCGGCCACCCTTCCGAGAGCGCGCACATGCTCGCCTTTATCGGCTCGATGACGTTTTCGCTGTGTGCAATCCTTGCGCTGGCGTTTATGGAGCGGCGCGGGCGAGGCCAGCCCGAAGGCCGGCTCGGCGCAGCGTACGTGGTGGCGGCGTCGTTGAGTATGCTGGTGCTGTCAAAAAACCCTTACGGCGAGATTGGCTGGCTCGACATGCTCAAAGGGGAGGTCATCACCATCTCCAATTTCGATCTCGTTCTTACGGCGGCAACCCTTGCAGTCGTACTTGCAACACTTGGACTGTTTCACAAGGAGTTGCTCCTGGTCTCCTTCGACCGGCCAATGGCGATTACACTTCGCAAGAACGTGGTTTTCTGGGATGTGCTGCTTTATTTACTGATCGGCCTGACCGTCTCGATGGCCGTTCTCAGTGTCGGGCCCCTGATCGCGTTCGGGTTCCTGCTGTTGCCTGCGCTGACTGCGCACCTGTTCGCACGCAATATGCGCCAGTTCACGATGCTGGCCTCACTGTGCGGCGGCGCGGGGGCGTTTCTAGGTTTCTGGGTCGCATATCAATACGATTTGCCCGTCGGCCCGACGGATGTCGTCCTCCTAGGCGTGCTCTACACAACAGCCTGGTTTATCGCCAGGCTTCTTCCCCCGGGCCCAAAATGAAAAGAAGGCGCCAATATGCGAAAAACGCTAAGCTTATCTCTCATGTTAATAGCATTCATTCTGCCGCTTCTCTCGTATATCGAGAAGCCGCCGGTTGTCGTTGCGGCGGGAAGGTTTATAGATAATGGAGACGGTACGGTTACCGACACGAGTCGAAAACTAATGTGGCAAAAGGGCGATAATGGCAAAGAGGCCACATTCGAGCAGGCGCAGGAGTACTGCAGAAATTTACGCCTCGGCGGCCATACGGATTGGCGTCTGCCCGGACCCGGCGAACACGAAACCGCAGCAGCCGTCGAACTGATGATGCCCGTACATTCCCCCTCGGCCTATGCCCGTTTCGATCTCTACTGGTCATCGGACCCAACGGTCTTGATCCCGTTCAACTACCACCCCTCCCGGGGCGCAGAGGTGTCGAGGGCATATCCTGCGAGGAAGGGCGATAGAGCATACGTAAGAGCTGTACGCTCAACAACTCTCAGTCTACACGGCCCGCGAGACGGTGGCTGGCGTGGTTTTTGACGATCATCCCGAAGGCGTTCATCCGCCGTCGCGGCCCCAGGCCCTATGTGCATCGGCTCTGTTTTCACTTGACGTGAAGCATCGATTCAGCTAGAGTGGCCCGAATCTGTTGGCTGGACACTCACGCAATGAATGCGTGGTTTTTGCGAGCCATCGGGTGAGTCCCATAAAAGCGTAAAATTTCACTCGATCGAATAATTGGCCATGAACGCCTTAGCCCGTTCGAAAACGGGAAGATGTTCATGGCCTTTTTTGTTTTGCAGGAGCAGGCAGTGAATTTGGCGAGGGAAAAGAGAGTGCCCCGCTCCAGGACTGCGCTTTTGTTTTGTATTCCGATGCTATGGGCCTCTCTAACCTGTTTTGTGTGGGCGGAAGCGATCGGCGCGGAAGTGACTGATTCCTCGTCCTCGACTACGACCGAGTCTCAAAAGGGGACAGCCCAATTGCCCGAGATAGTGGTGGAGGAACGAAGCGACAGCATGTTGGGTGTTGCTGAGTCGTCGACCCAAGGCACGATAGGAGCCCAACAGTTGGAGGACCGCCCCATAAGTCGTCCCGGAGAAGTGCTCGAGGCCATGCCGGGGGTAATAGTCACCCAGCATAGCGGCGACGGCAAGGCGAACCAGTATTTTCTTCGAGGCTTCAATCTCGACCATGGCACCGACCTGGCCAGCTTTGTCAACGGCGTTCCGATCAATTTGCCGTCGAACGCTCATGGGGAAGGGTATACGGACCTCAATTTCCTTATTCCCGAGCTGATACAAAAAATAGACTACCAGAAAGGCCCCTACTTCGCGAACGTGGGGGACTTCAGCTCCGCCGGTTCGGAAAACATTCAGTACTTTCAGACGCTTCCTGCCGGCATTGCGAAGATGGAAGTCGGAAGCTGGAACTACGAGCGCGCCCTGGTCGCAGATTCGACAAAAGCCGGGCAGGGCAATCTCCTCGGCGCCCTGGAAGTGGCGCACACCGACGGACCCTGGATTGTGCCCGAAAATTACCTCAAATTCAACGGAGTGCTGACGTACAGCCAGGGAGATGCAAGCCAGGGATTCAGCGCGACGGCAATGGGGTATCACGGCACGTGGAACGCCACCAACCAGGTCCCGGCGCTTGCGGTCGCCGAAGGACTCGTTTCGCGGTTTGGTTCAATGAACCCCACCGACGGAGGGCTCACGGACCGATACACCCTGGAGGGCGAGTGGCATCAAGCTGATGAACATTCGGCTACCAAGGTCCTTGCGTACGCCTATTACTATAAGATGGGCCTCTGGAATGACTTTACCTACTTCCTGGTCGATCCCGTACATGGGGACCAGTTCGAGCAAACGGACAGCCGGTGGGTGCAGGGGGTGAGGGCAAGCCGGACGTACTTTGGCCAATGGTGCGGCATGCCGGTGGAAAACACCTTCGGACTCGACTTGAGAAACGACGTGATCCACGACGGCCTGTTTCACACCGAGGACCGGGCGGCGCTGTCCACAACTCGTGTTGATGATGTCGTGGAAACGGACATGGCGCCCTACTTTGAGAACAAGATACAATGGCTTCCAAAGTTTCGCACCGTCATTGGCTTCCGGGAAGATTTCATCAATTTCAACAACAACAACGATTTCACCTATTTCACCAATGGCCCCAACCCCGCCGACAGCGGCGATCGGTTCGGGTTCGTCCCTGAGCCCAAGCTGAGTTTGATCTTCGGCCCATGGGCAAAGACGGAGTTCTACCTGAATGGCGGCATGGGCTTCCACACCGACGACGCGCGGGGCGCAAACACCAGTCAAGATCCGACAACGGGCCAGCCGGTGCAACGGGCCTTGCCGATAGCGCAAACGGAGGGTGCGGAGGTTGGCGTGCGCACCCTCGCCGTGCCGAACCTGCAAAGCACATTGACGTTCTGGGCGCTGAAACTGCAATCCGAGCTGGTGTTCGACGGGGATATCGGCACGAACGTGCCCAGTCCTTACCATAGCTTCCGCGAGGGCGTGGAATGGGCAAATTACTATATGCCGACCAAATGGCTGACCATCGACGCAGATTTTGCCGCCTCGCAGGCGCATTACCTCGGCAATCCGGTGGGGGGGGACTACGTCCCCGAAGCGGCCAATATAGTGATTGCCTCCGGCGTCACCGTGCATGATTTGAAAGGTTGGACCAGCAGCCTGCGGCTGCGGTATTTCGGTCCCCGTGCTCTGACCCAGAACGATAGTAAGCGTTCTCCCGGCGCCACTTTGCTTTACTACAACCTCAGTTATAAGTTCAACAAGACATGGTCGATTGAGGGAGACATCTTCAATCTCCTCAACGCGAAAGCCGACGATATAACCTACTATTACGCCTATCGGCTGCAAGGTCAGCCGGCTGCGGGCGTAAGCGGCGACGTGTTCCACCCGGCCGAACCCCGCACGTTCCGCGTCGCGTTGACCATGCGGTTTTGATAGACTTCAGACAGTGCAGGGGTTAAACCCCTTCTCCTTGAAGAGATGGAAGGGCGCCGACAGGAGGCCGCAATTAACTCCATAGCCGAAGCCGTTGCAGACTGTGAGATAGATCTTTCCAGATCGGACGATCCGGGAGACATTGTTTTTGCGCCGTGGAGCAACCGGGTCCCGGTCGCCTCCGACGGGAAGACATGGCCGAATCCGCCCATGTCGCTTCTGGAGGCCGCAGTCAACTCGATAGCCTCGGACGCTGCAGACTGTGAGATAGATCTTTCCAGATCGGACGATCCGGAAGACATTGCCTCTGCGCCGTGGAGCAACCGGGTCCCAGTCGCTTTCGGCAGGAAGACATGGTCCAGTTTGGCATTGGCGCTTTTTCTGCATTCAGCTCTTGCCTGTCTGCTTTGGTGGGTGCCTAAACCTCAAGTCCAGAGCCATAAATGGATGGACGTGCAGCTCGTTAGTCTGGATGGTGGCGCAAATACAGCCGGATCGGGCCTGGAAGGACCCTTGGGGCCTGAAGCGAAAGAGAGCGCCGGCGGTTCTGAAACCGGCGCAATGGCGCAAGCGAGCCAGGAACCGCCAAGCCCACATCTACCCCTGGAACAGAAGGACCTGCCGGCGCCACGGAAGAAAAATATCGAGGCCCATGTCCATCCGAAGAAGAATATAAAACCCGGCGCCGCTTCGGACAGGCATGATGAAATCAAGCCCACGGCCAAACTCTATCCCGCACAATCCGACTCCCCCGGCAACCCGGATTCCCAATCGCAAGGATTGGGGAAGATTCCAGGGACCGGCCCAGGCGCTGTGGCTTCTTCCGGCGACGGACCGTCCGGAGGGACCGGTAATGGCTCAGGAGGCAAAGACTCCCTGGAAAGAACTTTGGGATCTCCGGATGGTCCCAGTTTCCTGCACAAAGTCGTGCCATCTTACCCGGCGCTGGCGAAAAGGCTCGAAAAAGAGGGAACTGTCCTTCTGCGTGTCACCATCGACGAACAAGGCCGTCCACTTGAAATTGTGGTGCTGAAGAAGGCCGGGTTCGGGTTCGATGAGGAAGCGGTTAGGGCCGTTAAGGATTCGAGTTTCGTTCCTGCCAAAAGAGATGGCAAACCCCTTGCCTGCAGGGCCCTGCTGCCGATTCGATTCGTCCTTAAACAATCGTAATGTTGGAGGTAATTGCCTGCGAATACTAGAGACGATGCGCTATTACATTAAAATATGCCGTTGACAGCATCGGGAACAACTTGTATAAAAAAAGCCACATAGTCTTTTAGCATCAGGTACAGAAAAGTTTAATAGGGAATCCCGTTAAAATCGGGAGCGGTCCCGCCGCTGTAAACGGGGACGAAATCCGGTGAAACCACTGTCTTTTTGAGATGGGAAGGGCCGGAGAGTAGGTTGATCCGNNCCAGGGTGCAATCCTTAGGGCGTTTAGCTCTAAGGATTTTTTTTTGGCTGGAGCACCATGAGATTTCCTTTTCTCAACGCGTCACACCACTCCACAACCACTCCGGGAGGCCGCAACTCGCGGAGTGGTCCTTCGACCCTATTCGGGCTTCAGCGCAGCGCTGTACAGTGCTCGACTTTTTTACAAACTTTGCCACTGCCTGGCAGCGGTTCAGCTTCCGGGCGCAGGGCTCACACAATGGAGGTTATCGATGAAGAAAGGCATGATCCTGTATGTCACACAAGGAAAAGAAGATGTCCCTCTGCAAGCGGCGGAGGAACTGATCGAGACAGCCCGGTCTTTGGGAGTCACAGCCGTCTGCGTGGCGACCACGGAGGAGGATGCTGTTCATGGATGGTGGAGCCTGCTCACCAGAGGAATGCAACAGGTTCTGTTCATGACGGCGGCTTACAATGCCGTCCTTGACAGGTTCGAATCGCGAGGCGCCCCAGTGCGGCTATGCGGATGATCTACAGGAGGGTTATTCAAGACTTTAGATCCATGATTTGCATTAGCCCGGCTGCTTAGCTCAAAACATACAGAATCGTTTTCAGGGAAGGAAGTGTAAGTCTTCCGCCGCCCCGCGACTGTGATCGTGACGAAAGCCGCATGCATGCCGCTGTCTGGTTTGATACCGATGGGAAGGCGCAGTGAGCAGGGTGTGCGCTTCGCCGAAAGATTGCCTCTTAACGCAAGATAGTCCACTCATCCTGGAGGTGAGAGACTGCATATGGGACAGCCCTGCAGGCGGAGAGGTTTTTCCAGTCCGCTTGCATCCAGCAGGTCCTGGTTGTTGAGAATATCTCGCGCGGCGCCATCAGCCACCACCTCGCCGTCTCTCAGGACTATCGCCCTGGAACACAGGTCAAGAACCATATCCATATCATGGGTGGCTATGATTTTCGTATGATCGAACTCCGAAAGCAGGTGTATGAGTTTCCGCCTGGCTTTCGGATCGAGATTGGATGTGGGTTCATCCATGACCAGGATGCTCGGGGACATCGAGAGAACGGTGGCGATTGAAACGGCCCTTTTTTCGCCCCCGGACAGTTTGTAAGGGGGCCTGTCTTTGAGATGGGCAGCCCCGACAAGCGCCAGGGCGCTCAGTGTCCTTTGTTTAACTTCATCGGGCGGCAGGCCCAGGTTCATTGGACCGAACGCCACGTCATCATAGACCCTGGGCAAAAAAAGCTGGTCGTCAGGGTCCTGAAAAACCATCCCCACTGTTTGGCGGACGAGCTTAAGCGTTTTTTTTGTTATTGGCATATCTCCGATTCGAACCGATCCTTGCTGTGGGGTGAGGTACCCGTTTAGATGCAGAAGAAGCGTTGACTTTCCCGCCCCGTTTGCTCCGACCAGCGCGACGGATTCGCCGTGAGTTATGCGAAAATTCACACCGTTCAGCGCCGGTGTCCCATCGGGATAAGAGAATTTAAGCTCTTTCACCTCCACTATATGATGGCTCATATCAGCCTTCCCAGTTCTCCGCCAAGCCACGCAGGGAAGTTGTATAAACGAAACAATGTAAACAGGCCGCTCCACCCTGCCAAAAACAGCAAGTCTGAGAAACGTATTTTTGATGGCGCAGCATGGTGGATTTCTCTGTCAAATCCCCTGCACAGCATTGCGAGATGTATCCTTTGCGCCCTGTCCATGGTCCGCAAAAGCAACTGCCCGATCATGCTGCTGTAAACGCCCACCCCCAGTCCTTTATTCCCGAATGAGCGCAGGGTCCGCGCCCGCGCCATGCGGGCGGCTTCTTCGCCCAACACGAAGATATATCTGTACAAAAAGAGCAGTTGAATTGTGAAAGCTCCGGGGACATACATTCTTGACAGGGCCGAACAAATCGAATCGAATCCCGTACAGGCAATCAATGCCAGCCCTGCGCTCACTGTGAGCACGAACTTTGCCACAATGGACGCAAACGACACGAAACCTCCCGAGACGATAAAGACTCCCAGATCGAGGGCAGGACTGCGGTCCAGTATAGGATTGAACAGCGCCACCGAGAGGACGAATGGGGATGCAATCAGTAATTTTTTCATTATATAGGCAAACGGGATGTTGCCTATTGTCATAATGGCCAGGGGATAGACGACCAGGGGCGCAAGTCCGGCCGGATCGTATTTATTGAACGATATGACGACAGCTATGAAATAGAGGGTGGTCAACACCTTTATGCGAGGATCGACCCTGTGGATCGGGCTGTCTTTGCTCGAAAGAGCATCGAGATGGCCTATATCGAAAAATGAAGACTCTATGCTTCCCATTTCATCACTTATTCGTTCTCCTTCGTTGGAAAGTCCTTATCCCAAAGCCGATAAGGCCGGCAAGGACAAGCGACATTGCCCCTCCCAGAAGGCCTGAAATGGAGGTCCCCGCACTTACCGAGGGCCAGGCGTCCTCTTTGCCCTGTGTATTTTCGCCCTTCGCCGGCTCCTCGGTCTTGTCCTTCCTGAAATTATAATCGGGAAAGACAGCTATTTTTTTCTGCACTCCGGCCAACAGGGTATGTATCCTGCCCTCGGAGCTTTCCAATGCCTTGTTCACGGAGCTGCGGGCAATCGACCATTCAAGGCCGTCGGGATTTGCGGAAGCAAACCATGAGAGAAAACCCCCGGTTAAGGCGGCAATAATGACCAGAGTAATCAATACGGGCTTGATCGAGATTTGTTTGCCGCCCGAGGGTTCGGACGCCATTTTGAGAACTCCGGGGCGGGTCTTGGTTACAAAACTGACAACAGAGGCCGTAACGAAGCCCTCGACAATGCCGATAACCAGGTGTATGGGGAGCAGCAGCAATACGAAAGTCTTGAAAGACAGCGCGGAAATATCCGAGGAAAAAGTCTCCGTTACAACTCCTAAAGCCCCCAATTGAAGGCCTATAATCGAGGCGGCCATGGCGGCCGGAAGGATTCGTTTCCTGTCTGGGCTGTTTGGGGCGATTCTTTTGTATATCAAAGGGAAAGCAACGAAACAGGGGAAAAATCCCATGTTGANNGGAATGGTGAAATTGATCATCTGGGCGGCAAAAACCAAAGCGCCCAAAACCCCCATCAGGGGAACTTTCAGGTCATCCATTTCTTCCTGGAGTTTCCTGGCGCTATAGACTGTCAGTCCTGCCGTCGCAACCAGCATTACGCCGCCGACAGCCGGTGAGATGAGAGCGTCGGCCATGTGCATAATCGTCCTCCTCCAAAGGCGTGAGGTCCGTATGAGCGCGATTTATTTTCCAGTTCGCAATATAAAAAAAGGCCAAGCAGCTCTTCACGAGCAATTGGCCTTCATGCGCCGGAATTTGAGTGATGCTTTACGGAAAGTCCCCAAGCTTCATGCCTGTTTTATCCGCAAAATAGCAGGCAGATGCCCCAGAGTCAATTGATTTCAGATGTGACCATCGAATGCATGGAGCCGGGCCGGTTCACTCGTCTAAACCCCTTCAGCCTAAACCCCTTCAGCCTAGTTTTGAACCGCTCACCCATTCACGTCACCCGCTCTTTTCCCATTCTCGCTCCTCGCTTCGCGCTCCCTGCTCCTTTCTTTTTTGCCGCTTCTGGTTGCCGTTTCTCGTTGCCGTTTCTATTGCCGCTTCTGGTTGCCGTTTGGCAGAAAAGAATTGCTCATAATATCGTATGTGCTGGAGACAGGACTTTTTGGGGAGAAGATCTGACTGAAGGTTAATAGGAAGGCGCTATCTGGCTTCCACGGTAGCGCTGATAGCTTCATGCTTCACGCTTCCCGCTTCAAAGGAGTTTAGCAGATGCCTATAGTTCCAGGAGACCCATTCGTTCCATCGGTCATGCCGCAAGGTCAGATGATCTACAACACCATCGATCGCGCAACGCCTGAGGCCTTCGGCGGCCAGGCCGCTCAGACGCTTCAGCAGACGGGGAATATGCTTGAGCACCATGCGGATGTCCAGCAGCAAATGCTCAACGAAGCCAGCGTAAACGATGTTTATGCAAATCAGTTCTCACCGCAATTCCGCGACTTATACGGCAAATTCTATCAACTTCGCGGGAAGGACGTCGCGGCGCAATTTCCCGCCTTTCAGGATCAAATGCAGGATTTGCGCAACCAGGTGCGCGGTCAGCTTCCAAACCAGATGCAGCAAAAAATGTTCGACACCATTTCACGACAGCGGATAGAACGCGAGTTGGACGGCATGGAACGGCATGCTTCCCAACAGCTTCAGGCCTGGGACCTTGAGACGAGCAATAATCTGCTCGGTTCTTTTGTCCAGGATGGCGTTGATAAATACAATGATCCTAAGCGACTCCAGCAAAATGAAAAAAACATTCGCGTCGAAACCTCAGCTTACGGCGCCGGGGGCTGGAATCCTGACGGCACACCGGGTCTTTATGGTCCCACCGGAGCGGGGCACTCAGTCGTAACGATAAATATGAGGGCGCAGCATTACATCGATCAGATGTACAAAGGCGCGATTGAACGGCAACTGACCTGTGATCCTCAGGCTGGGATTGCCCTCTACGACCGGTACAAAAGCAAGCTCTCAGGCCCCATGCAATCTGAACTCGAAAGGGTTATCAAGCCGGTTCAGGAATTGGGCCAGGCTCAGGCGGCGTACGGCAATGTCACCGGCGGGGCTATGGCGCAACAGATTGCCGCAGAAGCCGCTCGTCAGGGAGTCGATCCAAGCACGGCCCTTACGATTTGGAGTGCGGAGGGCAGTGTAACGAACCCAGCCACACCAAACGCCAAGGGCTCACCAGTTCTCGGGATCTTTCAGTTCATGCCGGACACATGGGCCGACTTGGGGGGCACAGACCAGAACCGGCTTGATGCAGCCCGGCAAGTTCAGCTCGGAATAGCCCTTGCAAAGCAAAACAGCGATGCTCTCAGGAAAGACCTCGGGCGCCAGCCGCAGCCATGGGAGGTTTATCTTGCCCATCAGCAGGGCATAGACGGGACAACGGCGCTATTGCATGCCGATCCGAACGCCAACGCCGGTAATGTCGTAGGAAATCCAAAGGCGATTACGCAGAACGGCGGTACTCCGGACACGACAGCCGGGCAGTTCATAAATTACATCAAGGGCTACGTCGACCGGCATTCACTGATGTATGCGGCAAATGGAGTTCCGACCGCTCAGAACCTCACACAGAATTACGAGGCAGGTCTTCAGGCCGTGACCGATCTTGCCCGGCAGGAACACCCTAACGATCCGGGCGCCGAAGAGAGATACCGCAGCCATTACCTTCAGCAGACGGGACAGCAGATTCACGCCGAGCAGGTGACCAACCAGGCGAACTGGGATATCGTTCGGGGGAGCCTTGCCGGTCCGACCCCTGTCAAATCATGGCAGGAATTCGTAAGCGATCCAAGGCGGCTCGATGCTTATAACTTCATCTATAGATCCGATCCTTCAGCCTATAACCTCGTTGATAAGGCGATCACCATAAATGCGATGAACGCATGGGACCCGCCCGCGACAAATGAGACCAATCAACTTTACGATAATCTGAACGGCATGAAAGATACGGACCGCAACCGATTCTCGAATTTGAATCTTATGTCCTATTACGGCGGAATGCCGGTTGGTCAACTAAACAATCTGATAAGCTCGCAGGATAAGATTCGGAACAACGACGGTACCGAGGCGGCGAAGCGTACCTCGCTCCAATCGTCTATCAGCGCAGTGAATGATTTGACGAGCTTGGCCGCAGCATCTGCCGAATCTCCATTTTACAAGATGGATCGCACCTCGCCCTTCCCGCCCGAGCAGAAAAAATGGAATGTGTTTGTAAGCAGGTTCGGCCAGGGAATTGAGGACTGGCAGCAGAACAACAACGACAAAATCCCCACCGATATGCAGAAACGCGAAATCGCCCAGGGAATCCTTTTTCCGAACGGCACACCAAACCAACCTGTAAATGCACCGCCGGCCTCAGGAAAGTCCGGACAACCATTACAGGCCGCCCCCGGAGAATACCCTGAGAACAACGACCCGTTCGGTTTGTGGGTGGCCCGGCAACTCCAGACGCACGGAAGATTAGTATCGGACGATGCGATCTCGGCCGCAAAAAAAGCCATGATCGCGCAGAATCCCAACATCGAAAAGGAATACCCCAGGACAAACATAGTGCCAGTGCAAAAGGCAGGTGAATAATGCCCGATATGGCTTTTGATTTCTCGGCTTTTCCCGAAGATCAGAATCCAGCCTCGACAAAAGAGATGCGTTTTGATTTCTCGGTCTTTCCGGAGCAGCCCAAGACGGAAACAGTCCCTTATGCGGGCGAAGATCATGGGTCGCAACTCAGTTCTTATAATCCCGACTCCTGGATAAATGACAAAATCCCAGCCGCTCCCGCACAACTGCTCTTTGCATCCGTGACGCGTCCACCTGAACGCCTCTACCGCGAGAATGCGCCGCAGATTTTACAGGATATCTGGAATGCGGCCTCACCCGAGCCTACAGTTGGGCCGCTACGTGAGCATCCTTTGCGGCCAGATGTCAGGCAGCCTTTATGGACTCTATTCAAAGAACAGGCTCTCCCGAACGAACCGACAGGGATCGTCGAGAATATGGAGGCGGGACTTCGCCAGGCTTCGGCGCACGTGGCGGCAAATGTAATTTCACTTATCGGCGCTCCAATGGATGAGAACGGGGGACCGACAAGGGAAGAGCAATATAATTCGGTCTACAAGGCAATTTACAAAACCATCCTCCCGGACAATTTGGCCCCTCCACAGGATTTTATGGATTCATTAGCTCGTGGAGTCGGGGAAGCTGCGCCTAATCTCGTTGAAACGATGCTGCTTTCATATGCCACCGGCGGCGCTTTAAATCCATTGTTTGAGGGAATGGCCGCGAAATTCCCGACCCTTGCCGCCAAGTTGTTCCCGATTGCGCGGGACGCTCTAACCTTCGGCGCCCAAGGAGCACTTGAGCCTGACCAGCCGGGCAGACAGGCGGCAATCGGAACAGGAGTGGGCGCTATCCTTGGAACTTTATCGCCTTACAGCAGATTGGCCAGAATCATCGGCGGGGCAAGTGTGGGAGCCGGTCAGGAATACCTTACCAATCCAAACGCCACGGTCAATGATTATGCCAGGAGCGCTACCCTAATGGGCGCATTCGTTGGACTAGCCGCAACGCACGGGTTGACCGTTGAAGAAACTATCGGGGGAACCCTTTTTGATTGGGCAAAGACTAAGGGATACACGCCGGAAGAAATCTCAAGGTTGCTCCAGATGCACGGGATCAGGCCTGTGCTGAATGAGTTTGCGGAGGATATGACGGCCCCACAAATGGAAAATCGTTCCGGTGCGGTCGTCGGGACTAGACCGGGCGAACAAATTGGTACAATTGAACATCCAATTGAGACGATCCCAGGCTATGTCAAACCTGTCCTCGGCGCAGCCGAAAAATTCGGGACCGGCGGCGAACCTGCGCCTGACGTCACCAGCGCCAACGTATGGGATCGAAGAGAAGGGGCGACCCCGGAGGATCGGTACGGAAGAGTCGCCACCGGCACGCAAGGACCGATGGTTGGAGAACGGCAGGGCGAGTACGCGAAACTAACCGAGATGCCCGAATTCAAGGACTGGTTCGGCGATAGTAAGGTGGTCTTTAAGGAAGGAGAATCCAACAAACTTCACAATCCGGAGCGCATCCCCGGTATTCCAAGGATGGTCTACTATGGTACGCCCGAAGGGTTTAGCTCCGACCTTTTCCGACCCGACGAGCGAGGGGTAATATTATTTACGGCAAATCCCTATGCAGCACTGCAGAATGCCGGCAACGGGGGCGAAGTAATCCCCGCATATCTTAAAATAGAGAATCCACTAATAGTAAAGTCAACCGGCGCCGCCTTTATTGGGGATGCCGAAATAGATAAAGCAAGAGAACAAGGAAACGATGGAATTATATTTGATTACCTGCAAGGAAATTATAAATATGCAGTTTTCTCACCTGAACAGGTAAAATCTCCATTAAACCGTGGTATATTTGAACAGAATGACAGTGGTATACTCAACGGTACAGATCCCCCTAATACTGAGTATACCACCCGCGGGAAAACCTTCCCTGAAATCGATCTGGAAATCGAGAAAAAGCCGGTTGAGATGATCGGCCTGCAGATGACGGACCACCATAGTCTTGCACGTCTTGCACAAGTGTGGAGAAATCCCAATTACGAGGAACTGCGTTACGTCTATGTAAAGGATGGCATAATTGTCGATCATGAGGGAGTTACGTGTCGACTGCCGATGATGAGTAGCGCTTTTCTTGGGGACCCATCGGCAGGGATATGGCACATAAAGGAACGCATCGCTGCACTAGGCGCCGATTCCATTTTTGCTGTCCATAATCACCCTGAGGACGGTCTCAAACCGTCAGTACAAGACCTGGAGCTAACTGTCTTCATTGCCAGTCGGGTGCCTGAAATGAAGGGACATATTATTATAAATGCAAGAAAGTACGCATTTATCGATCCAAAGGGAGAAAATGAGATTTATGATTTGCCAGATCTTCCGGAAGAATGGATCGATCCAATCCTTACTCCCTCCGTTCCTCACGAGATGCTCAATAAGGAATTCGTAGCTCCGTGGGACATAGCGGCATGGGCAAAGGCTTTGACAGTCGAAAGAAACAAACCGCTCATAGTTTATCTGTGCTCTGTATTTAAGGTTCGCGGCCTGCAGGAGATTAATCCCGGAGGGAACCGGGATTGGAAGCAACTGACAGATATCATGCCGAAGAAGCTCCTTGACTTCGGCTCTACTCATGCCGTCCTCATTCTCCCGGAAAGATCCCGCGGTTATATGCTTGAAATAGCGGAATCGCTGGTCAGGCAGGGAGCGTTCTATGATGTGGTATCCGTCGACAAGGACGGCTCGCATTCGGCCAGGGAGAATGGTATAAAAGCTGACGAAAAGCGATTTGGCGGCCGACCTCTTAGCGACTTCCCCGCCCGATCTATCAGGTGAAAAGAAATGATAGCCAATATTCGAATTCGACAATCAAATTATGCATATTTTTTTCCTGATCGTGTAATCTACTGGCTTGGTTGGGGTAAATTCAGTCCGGGGAAAATATTATCTGGCTCTGCGGGATGGACCCTATATTGGACATTCATACAAAACCGGCAAAAATGCTGAAGGGCAGGCAAACCCTTTCGCCAAAAGAATACGGGAAGTGGATTGCGGCAGTGTATCACCTTCCTCCGGATGAAGTGGAATACGACCCGGAGACCCACATTATATGGCACAAAGAAAAATTTGACTGGGACTACCCGGCAACGGGTTATCCGACCCTCCTGTATGATCCGAGATCTCCGTGGAAACCGAAAAGAAAACCTGCCAAGACAATGGGACATCCACTCAGGAACTTTGCCGATCTAGCCGTGCTCACTCGGGCATGGAGAAAACCTATATACAAGAACATACGGTATCTCTATGTCAAGGATGGCGTCATAATTGGATATGAAAGGGCGAGGCGTCGCGTACCGGCGAATGCTCTTTCCCCGGCCGGAGATCCAGGGAAAGCGCTAAAGCACATAAAGGAAAGAATTTCTGGGCTTGGTGCCGATTCTTTCTTCATGGTCCATAATCAATATTGCGTTTATTCGAGTCCGTCAGCGGCCGACAGAAAACTTGCCGCCGTCCTCGGCAAGGCTCCTGGATTAAAAGGCCATATTGTTTTGAATCCGTATTATTTTTGCCTTATCACCATAAAGGGAATAGGCATTTTACGTGTGCTGCGGGATATCGGGACCCCCTGTGCCGATCCTGTTACCGGCGCCCGTCTAAGCATTAGTGACGCCTTGGATTACCCAATCTTGACAATCGATCACTGGGCAAAAGCCCTGACCCGAAGAAAAAAGCCCGTCTTAATTAAGATACTCGAAGAGACAGTTCTTCGCGAGCTGCAGGAAATCAGCCTGGACAAGATAGACACTTGGAACCGACTTGCGGATATTATGGCAAAGGGTGAGGATCCCTCTTTTGAGGGACCTTCTCTAGACGAAGCCGGACAGCTGTTAAAACATGGAGGGCGCTGGTATCTTAGACCGCGCTGACAAGGGCCGCTCACCAGGGCATTGGAGAAGACGCACCCGCGTAACCAAAGCAGGGTTGAACATGGAGAAAAGGGCATGGTGAGATCATTACTTGTGTGTATGCTTTTTATAGTCGTCTTCTGCCAATCTCAAGCGGCCTGCGCCGGCGATTTCCAGCAAAGGGGAGAGGAGGAAACAGGAATGTCTGATTCTAAAGGACCTCAGGATACGCCGATGGACTGGAGGAGAGACCTCATTTTGAGAATGAGGCAACCGTACATTGAAGAGGCTAAAAGAACGTATCCGCAGGCCAAGGCTAGATTCCAATCCGGCTTGCCCGCAGGATATAGTTTTTTCGTCACGATAGATCTTTACGAGAATAACATTCCCGAAAATGCATTCATGGCCGTCCGCAAAATCTCTGATGGGAAGGTCACCGCAGTGCTTGCAACCAAGCTGATCAGGGTGAAATCTTATCAATATGGCAAGCTTTACGTATTCCCTGAGTCTGAGGTGCTCGATTGGACAATAACGTATCCTGATGGCAAGGAAGAAGGCAATTTTGTAGGAAAATTCCTGGATGAATACTATAGGACAAACCCATGATCGCCAGATTACCGGCCGCCTCGTGGCTCAATGCTGTTGAATTTATGGCGGGCGCCTCGGTAGATGGCCTAACATACTGATCTGGATTGATTTTCTGTTGCAGCAGTACTGCTTTTGTGCGGTTACCCCTCTCGATGAAAGCCAATCTTGCCCCTTTAGCCTTGACCAAGGATAGTGCCTCTCCCGTCTAGTCGTTCCATCTCAAAGTTCGTTATTCACTATTGGCTTGACATTCAGGAGGTTGAACACGGCACCCGGTCGCTATACGAAGATTATTTTGCCAGAACAGGTGTGATTGCAATCTAATTGTGGTACCTTTCTATGCGGACAATGGAATGTACCACATGGACCAGAGCGCTTCTGTCTCGCAGGGTTGAAGCACTTCGGAAGGGGATTTGGAAGAAATGTTCGAATTCATACCTTCGCAGGATGAACTGTTCCATCTTGATGAGGTGGATCTCGATCCGGAGACCGGTCTTCTGATGTACAAGGGCAAATTCAATCAGGACACAGGGACAATTATAGAACCACAGCTCCTGTTCAACTCGAACCCTTTGGCGCCAGCGGAAAATCATTTAGAGACATCGAGAATGAAACCGCTCGAAGCAATTGGCCGAACCCAAAGCAGTGTTGAAGGCGCTCCTTTATTTTGCCGAGGCTGGAGAAACCCTAATTATGAAGAACTGAGATATGTCTATGTTAGAGATGGGATTATAGTAGATCATGAGGGTGTTTCATGCGGAACTCCAGGGGCTGTACAAATTTGTCTGGGCGACCCGGATGATTATATGCGGTACATGCGGGACCATATTGTACGTCTCGGTGCGGATACAGTTTATATGATCCACAACCATACAGCAGGGGACCCTACGCCTTCTGTAGCCGACCTGGCAGCGACCGCGTACGTTTTTGGTAAAATTCCGCAGTTTAGAGGCCACGTCATAATAAATTCCGGCAAGTATGCATCCATAGTTCCTGATGGGACGTCCTATTCCGTGTTGCCGCTTTCCGATCTCCCGGCAGATGGGGTTGATCCGATTCTACAAACATCGGTCCACCATAATTTGCTCGGCCGGATAGCAAAAGGCACAAACCAAATTGCTGCCTGGACTGAGGCTCTAACCAGGCACAGTCACGGCCCGGTCCTGATCTATCTCGACGAAAGACTAAGAGTTCGTGGATTGCAGCAGGCTGATACGATGAGATCATTCGATGAAACCAGAATGGCCGAAGTGATGCCTCAGAAACTTATAGATTTTGGCGTGAATGGCGCTGTCGCCGTGCTGCCAGGCGGGCTAAAGGATGAGATGCTCGGTGTGGCGCGCGAACTGGTCCGCTCTCATATCCTGTGGGCTGTTGTTGGAAATAGTATAAAAGGTACACCGTTCGGGTTTGCTGCTGAAATACCAAATCTGGGTTACCTCGGCGGGAAGCACAGAAGCACCTTTGAACCTTATTATATTAAGTAAGATTAAATTATTCTATGTCTCAGTATGTCCCCGCCGAGTTTTACCGTCACTGAAGGCGCAGTAGCTCCTGCTCCAATCATTAAAAAAAGGCGGCGAAAAATCCACAGCCTCAAACAGAAAACAGCTAACCTCATAAAATCCTATCGGCGCCCGCAGGCGGGTAATTCCTCGAAAATACCAAACTTAACTGGATCAGGTTCCAAGGGTATTATTTCAGCTCTCGCTCTGAGAGCACCCCCGGCTGAATTAAATTGTCCATGTTCCTGTTAGGTTATACCAAAAGACGTGCACTGGCAAACGCCAATATCATCTTAAATACCCTGCCTGTTGTTTCAACAATCAGATCTGCGGAGCCGGACCCGGCCCGGTTCACCCAGAGTTCAGTCAATTCGCTCAGCCACAGAATTACGAGGCAGGTCTTCAGACCGTGACCGATCTTGCCCGGCAGGAACACCTTGGAGACCCGACAGCAGAAGGACGGTATCGAAGCCATTTCATCCAGCAGGCGGGGCAACAGCTCCATGCCGAAAACATGACCAATCAGGCGAACTGGAGCATCGTCAACGCAGCATTGAACGGTCCAAACGCCATCAAATCCGAACAGGACCTCTGAACCAACCCCCGCCTGATGGACGCCTACAACTCCATTCTAAAAACCGATCCGTCCGCTTATAAACATGACGGCCTTGGGATCGCAACAGAGAACCCACGTTTTCCGGTGAACCATTACTTACCTGTCTTTGCTCCCCAGTCTCTCAGGTACCTGAAGGCGCGCCTTGCAGCTTCCCTGCATTTTGCGAATAGGTATAGAGCTCCACCGTGACGTAACCCGAACAACCTGTACTCTCAATTGTTTCGAGTACGCCCGGTATATCTATTGTCCCCTCGCCCAGCATAAGATGGTGATGCCTGCGCGAAGAGTCGATGTCCTCAAGGTGGAAATGGGACGCGCAATCCTTCAACTGCAATACAAGGGCGGACAGGTCCTCGCCTGCGCAGAAAAAGTGGCCGATGTCGAAGTTTAGGCCGAAAACCGCCGGGTCGAGTCTTTTGTAAATCTCCAGAAATTCAGAGCTGTTTTCGACAAGAAGCCCAGGTTCCGGCTCGATCAATATCTTTATTCTCTTCCGGCGCGCCCTGTCCTCCACAGCTCTGAGGCCGTCAAGAAAATGCCGGCTCCCTTCTTCGCGGGAAATCCCGTCCAGGGGGCCGCCGGGTTCTGTCGAAATGTGCGGTGCGCCCAGCTTCTCAGCAAGTTCGATGCACCGGGTCGTGTATTCGATCCTTCATGAGAGAAAAGAGGCCATGTCGATGCACTTTTTCCTGAACTCGACCCTCCACTTTCGAGCGTCTGGCTCGGGTTTGGCGAGCGATGGCTCGAAGAGAGGCTCCCAGAACTTCGCCCCGTAATAGCCGACGGTGCCATTGACGTTTATGTTGGCGGCCTCGATCCGATTTTTTCCCAGCGAAGCGGCAACTTCCTCAAGCTCGGGTCCCGTTGTCGAAAACGGATCCAGGTGTGGGATATCGGCAAGGATTTCCACCCCCGAATACCCTGTTTTGGCAATGACCCCGATTGCCTCGGCAACGCTAAACCTGACGAATGCGTTGGTGCTGAAGAGAGTTTCATATTATGCTTTTCAAAAGCGCAGGGGACCAGGACGCACCGAAACTCACCGTTTTGAAGAAGTCGCTGCAAATCTTCGCGAGAAAGCTCACAGTCCTTTAGGATCTTGACCATGAAGTCGAGTGGTTCTGCATCTTTCCCCTCAACCTCCAGGCACAGCTCGATAGCCTCTCTTATGCGTGTGACAAGCTCATCGAGGGATTTGGCCTGGGTGTGACAGCCCCGTAAGGCAGGGACCGAAGCAACGTAATAGCCTTTCTGATCCCGTTCTATGAGGACACTAAATCGCTTGGTCATGTCAGGTCACCTCATTTGTAATTTATCACACGTGTGACGGTCTGCGACACGAAGACCAACCGGGCCAAAAATCAACCAGGCGCCAATCCCTGCCGCCTACTCCCTTCCTCCCCGGCAGGCTGTCCTGCCCAGGGGCAAAAGAGTGCACGATGGAGGCAAAACACCGGTCTCGACTACGACATCTATGGCGATTCCGCCCCTGGCGTTCCAAATGCCGGTCACCCGGATGAACTTTGGCGACATGGCTTCCTTCATGCGATTATGGATGTAGACGGTGCAATCTTCGTGAAACGCGCCATAGTTGCGGAAGCTCCCCAAAAACAGCTTCAGCGATTTGCTTTCCACCAGCAGATCGGCAGGAACATAATCCACCACTATTGTGGCAAAGTCGGGCTGGCCCGTTATGGGACACAGCGTAGTGAACTCGGGGGCGCTCAGGCGAACCACATAGTCGGCGCCCGGATGCGCGTTTTGAAATGTCTCCAGGATCGCCTTTTGCGGGGTCCTGGGTATCTTCGCTCTTTTTCCAAGCTGGGTAAGCCTGGCGGTGTCAGGGGCCATTTTCAATCCATTTCAACGGCTAGGCGCCGCGGCAAAGATCTCGACGCTCTCCTTGACCTGTCCACGACCAGAGGCGGGCGGGCGAGTCATGGCGCATATAGCGTCGGATCGGCAATTCCCGCTTCGGCAAAACCTTTTCTGCGCAGGATGCAACTGTCGCATCTCCCGCATGCCCTGTCAACTGGATCGGGATCGTAGCAGGAGTGGGTCATTGAGAAGTCGACCCCGAGTTCCATTCCTTTTTTAACGATCTGCGCCTTAGTCATTTTAATGAGAGGCGTATGGATGCAAATGCGCATTCTACCCTCGACGCATTCCTTCAGGGCGAGGTTCGCCATTTTCTCGAAAGATTCAATGTATTCCGGCCGGCAATCGGGATATCCTGAATAGTCGAGGGCATTTACACCTATAAAAATATCGGCGGCCTTTAGCGTTTCCGCCCATGCAAGGGCCAGTGAAAGGAAAACCGTGTTCCGGGCGGGCACGTAGGTGACCGGGATACGGCCCTGCATCTCCTCAAGCGGAACATCCTTCGGCACCTCAATGCCTGATGTCAGTGCGGAACCGCCTATCGCATCGAGGGGAAGGTCCAAAATGAGATGGTCCCTTGCGCTGAGCGCCTTTACGACACGCTTGGCCGCTTCGAGTTCCGCCTTGTGGCGCTGCCCGTAGTTGAAGCTGAGCGCGAAGGCCTCAAAGCCCTCGTGTTGGGCGATCGCCAGGCAGGTTGTCGAATCGACCCCTCCGGAAACCAGCACAACCGTTTTTTTCTTTACTTCATTCATAGATGCTACTCAAATAGAAACATGTAAAAAGCCGCCACATCGATCAGGGCGAAAATCCTGTCCTGGCATGAGGAAATGATTTCCTCATCTCCCGTAACGAGCAGGATCTTTTTGTCCTTTCTTGCATTGATCTTCTCTATTATAACAGCGTCGGCCGAGCTTTTGGTCTTATCCGTGTAGATGATTTGGACATTGGCCTGAACGCTCCTGGAATCCTCGACTCCGTCAAATACCAGGTAGACTTCGGCGAAATGCCTGCTCTTGGCTGCGACAGCCTCAATGAACTGTTCCCGGAATTGTGTGAAGTCCATGCGGGAAAAATGCCCGCCTGCTCCGTGTACACGGAGCAGCACATTGTAACCGTCAATGAACAGGTCATATCGCCTGCTCTGGCCGGTGCCGATGAAGTCCTCGAGCCTCCGGAATCGGGTCTCGGGCGGCCGCTCCTCCGTTCCCGGTTCAAACAGCGAATAAAGCCGCTCCAGGATTTGCCTTTTCTTGTGCTGCACGGCTTCCTCCACCTGAGCGGGGTCGCTGACAAGGCCGATTGCCGAAAGAGCGCCGGTCATTTTAAGCAGCTTATTGATTTTAGGCAAGTTGACAGGGCTTGGATCGAGAAGGTTGATTAGGGCGACGATTTGACTTCCGCCCTCATGGTGAGATCCAATAACTTTCCGGATTCCAGGCAGCTTCAGCAGACGGTTTTTCTCGGTCAAAAGGGCCTCTTTCACCTTCTCCACTTCCTTGTGAACTACCAGGGAATCGGCGTAGACAGCCTCTATCTGGTCCAGCGAGAGATCGATCTCGAGCAATTTATCCCTGATATCGGAGATCAGGCCGTATTCCTCATCGGCGTGTTTCTGTAATGCAAGCGCCCGCCTGGTCCTCTGCAGCAGAGATTCGAGTCGCCCGGCTTCTTTTGCCGCTCCCTCCAAATCAAGGTCCTGATAACGTTCGAACCATGCTTTTCTCTTTTGCGCCAGCGAGTCGCTCAGCTTCTTTTCGAACTCCGCCTCAAATTCCCGCAACTTTTTCCTGAGACTTTCGTTTTCCCTCCTCAGGCTGCTCAACTGCTCGCCCGCACCAATCAACTCCAATTGGGTCTTTTGCAGCTTCTTTTCGACCTTTCCGAACCGCTCCTTCAATTCAGGGTCGCGCCGGGCGCTTTGTTCGATTTGCTCCCCTTCCATATCGAAGACAAAGCCGGCCCCCTGCGCACTTTCAAGAAATCTTTTGGAAAGATCGGGATTTTTTTCGATAAACCCTCCCCAGACATTCAAAGTCGGCGCGAGAAGGTCGAAAAGGCCCACATCCGGGGGCCCGGTCTGCGCATTGTCTTCCTGAACTGCGTCTACGGCCCACTGCCGGTCTAGAAGGCCAAGCGAGTAAAGGCCCATGCAAAAACGCTCGGCGCCGAGCAGCGCCCTTATCTTCGACAGGTTTTTAGCGATAAAATCACTGTCGAGCATCGCAAGATAGGAAACTGTGGCCGACTGTTCTTCTTTCCATTCGGCCAGGATTTTTTCGAAAAAGATTTTATCCGTTTGAAGATCTCGGCGAAGGCGGCTCATTATATGGGGCTGGTAGAGCAGCCTGGAAATCTTTCCCGGCTGAAGGGAAAACCCTTCCAAAACCCTCTTTTTTAAAATAGGATCCGAGGCCAGAATACGAACCCAGGTTGCTGCGGGGACGTCCCGGATCATCCGTTCGTAGAACAGGGCCGGTAATTTTGAAAAAATCTCATCGTTTTTGGGACTGGACTTCACGAGGGCCCTTTTTGCCGGAGGTGTGCGCAATGAGCGAAATATCCATCGTCCTGGTAACCGCCGGAAGCGAAGAGGAAGCTGCGACGATCGGACGAACCCTGATCGAGGAGCGCCTGGGGGCCTGCGCCAATATAGTGCCTCGCATACGCTCAATTTACCGGTGGAAAGGGAAAATTTACGACGAACAGGAGTTTCTTATAATCATCAAAACCAGGACGTCACTGTTCGAAGCTGTCCAAAAGCGGGTCAAAGAACTGCACAGCTACGAAGTTCCCGAAATAGTATCCTTTCCGGTCGCCATGGGGCTGCCGCAATACCTCGAATGGGTTAGCATTGAAACCATGCGGTAAGCGGGCGGGCGTGCATCAAGCAACCTTTGGCGTCAGCCGCTCAACGGCAATACCTGTAGCACACTTGCGTATCTGTGCAAGATCATAGTTCATCTGCATACGAAGCCACGTGTCAGCCGTACCGCCAAATGCTTTTTCAAAACGGATGGCCATTTCGGGCGTGACGTTACTGCGCCCTGCAATTACGTTATGAAGCTGCTGGCGCGTAATGCCAAGCCCCTTGGCAGCCTCGGCAACACTCAAGCCGAGATCGTCAAGACACTCCTTGACGAGAAGGCCGGGATGCACAGGGTTTTTCATCTCCATGGTTTTGCCTCCTTCAGTGATAGTCGACAAAATCCACGTCGAAAGCGTCTCCATCCTCAAACCGGAAAATGATCCGCCAATTCGCGCGGACAGTATTAGCGTAGGCGCGCTTCAAATCCCCTTTAAGGGAATGTAAGCGAAATGTTGGCACGTTCGCGCCTTCAATTTCCTCTGACGCATGCAGAGTTTCTTCATGATTCCAGGATGAGAGGAAGTTCTCCGTTCTTCATAACTGGACGTTTTGAAACACTGCCCCGTTTCACCTCTAGCTGCTCGCTCGCTGCTCCCCCACCTCCAGGCGGATTCCCTCGTGGGTTTGCAGATGCCGGATGACCTGGAACAGATTATCCGCCCGTGGGTTGCCCTTCGGCCCAAACATCCGCATAAGACTCTTAGCAGGTATGTGGGTAGCCTCCGCCAACTGCACGAAGCCGACAGCCGAGTTGATATAGTCGCGCAAGATCGCCTTACCTGTCTCTACATCGCCGGCAAGCATAGTATCGATGCCTTCTTTGAGCATGGCTTGCCGAAAATATGCGTCTCTTCGGGCGCGATCCATCAAGGTTGTTCTAAATCCTTTTGTAAGCGCCATGGCGCTGCCTCCTAACGTTTCCGCCTCTTGTAATCCTGCCAGCAGGACAAATGGATCACCGGAAAACGAGGGTCTCATAAATTCATAAATTAGGGGTCTGGCGCATGTGCGCGAAGCCCGCTCACCCCCCTTTTCTAACGCGATATTATACTTGACAAACCAT
>PLSV01000274.1 GCA_003165235.1 Syntrophobacteraceae bacterium | reverse complement strand
GCCAGTCTTCATGCACGTCCCATGGAGCTCACGGCAAGAGGAAATGCACACGCCGGAGCCTCTTCGATGATACAGGAGCAGGGAACGAGGGAAAAGGAACAGCGGCCGAGCGAGCCGATGCAGCCCCCTGCGCTTCATCGTGCGGGCCTGATCAATCTACCGGTAGAACCACATACGGCCGCCCACGGCAATCAGGGTCAGCGCGAAGATGCGCCGCAGCCAGAGTTCGGGAATGTGTTGCGCGCCGACGGCCCCAAAGTAACCGCCGACCAGAAAGCCGACGGCCAACAGCAGCGCCACGCGCAGGTCCGCGTTGCCCTTGCGATAGTACTCCAGAAAGGCGAACAGGCCCACCGGCAGCAGCAATGCGCCCAGCGAGGTGCCCTGCGCCCGGTGCTGGCTCATCCCCAGCAGCCACACCAGCGCGGGAACAAACAAGACGCCGCCGCCAATGCCCACCACCCCGGAAACCATGCCCACCACCAGCCCCACCAGCAGCATCATCCAGGTCATAAAGCGCCTCCTTGGACGCGGCGAAATGGACGCCGCGTTTCCTTTTAGAGTATCGAAGCGCAGCGGCAATCGACTATGCAAGTCAGGACAATTGCGGCCTGTCAACTTGCGAAAAACGCGAAGAAATTGGCGTTATTTTGGCAAAATGCCGGCTTTATGGGCGAAAACTTGAGATCAGGGATCAGAGATCAGAAGAACGCTGATTGGGATTCATGGTCTCCCACCCTTCGCAAAAAGCGCGAAGGATGGGGCACCCTCGGTTGATGGAAGATTAAGATCCCGAAAAACTTAGGATGCATCACCCGCCTCCAAGAAACCGGATCAATTTCCACATCCGGGCAAATTAGCCGAGTTATTAAGAAATATTTCACAAGAACTATTATCAAACATTGCCGTATGATAAATGCTGTAACGGCGGAACATATTTAAAATATCCGATGCTTTTGGAAGATCGTTAGTATCGAATAATTCAGTCTCACGGATTTCTCCGTGACGAGTGACTACCTGGCCAAACGTCAAGTATTTAGGAAAAGATCCTAAGGATACTCCTCGGGTATTTATTTCTGGTCCTCTCACTTCTTCCGTATGGATCGGGCGCAATGTCATTCCAGGTTCTGCGGCGCTCACCGGCAGATCAAATAACTCGGGGACAGGAATACTGACAGGATCAATAGTAATTTCTGCCGTGATCAGATTGTGGCCTCCAGCCTGCACCGAAATATGGCGCGCGATGACTTTGTCTCCATAGCGCATCTGATTCAACCAACCAAAAGCCAGGCCTTGATCATTACGCTGCACCAGCATACCATCGGGAAGAAAAAGATAAGAGTAATAATATCCGCAGTCTATCATTCTTTCAATTTTTACGAAATCGATAGTATGCATTTGATCGGCAGAAGGAATGGAACTCCGCTTCATCTTCCAATTCAACGCAGGATCTTCCCGATTAGGCCAAGCCACATTCTTTGGTACTGGGAAAAGAAGAGCCTCCAGCAGCATCAACACGCGCACCGGCTCATAATCGGAACTGGCTTGCATCTTTCGCGTCTGGCCCGAGTCGGTTTCCACCGCATGATAAGCGCCGAAGGTGACTTCACGACGCCAGCGATGCAAATCCAGCCAGGTTTCCTCATAAGTGCCGTCGCCGGTGATGATTTGCCGCTTCTTATCCGGTACAAGTTCCATCCCCGGAAAGGCATGAAATTTCACCAGCAAGTGGAATGGCTTTGCACCTGGTGTTCGAAGGTTTGTTTGTTCATCCGCGCGCTGCAGCCACTTTTGTTCTTCGGTTGGCTCCTCAAGCCCTTTGTCCTTGGCATAAAGAACAGAGGCCGATAAAAGACTCGAAATGATTACTAAAGAAATCTGTCTTTTCATGAATAGCTCCATGGTTCTGGCACAAGAGTATCGTCTCTCCTGTGCCAGGTGTTTGCCAAATCAATGACTGGTTAGTTGTTTGTGCAATACTCTGCAGTACAGGCATTGAATTGCGGCTGATAAGTGCTTATACAATTTTGTATGCAGGATGCGTTTACTGCTGGGCTAGAGCTACAAGTAACATCCGCCGAGCAACCATAATATTGTTGAGATGTCTGATCATATCCTGAACAACCTATATAATAAACGCAATACCAGACGAGTGAACTTTGACCGGACTCCCTGCATTCAGCCACACATTGATACATACTACTTTGAATCGCTCCTTGACATTGTGCCATTCCGGAACGGCAGGTCATGCCTGAAGAAGCAAGAGTTGATTTCGGAAGAATCAGCGACACGCAGATGATCAACGCCGCAAAAAGAAGTTTCACGATGGGTTTCATGGATTTCCTTTCCTTTCTCAATGTTAAGGTTGTTGTTGACGTGCCGCGAGTAGGCAAAATACATCCTAGCCAAGCGGAAGAACGGTGGAGAGAAGTTTCTTTTGGCCATCCTCATCAAGGCGTCCCAGCCAGACATTCTTGACTTTGCCTTTGCTATCCACAAGCAGCACTGTAGGTGTTCCGCTGATGCCAATGGAGTTGGGGACAGCTTTGACAATGTGATCGGTTTGCACGCCGGCATCCGTGAGGAATTTCTTTGCCTCATTTTCCGGTTCCGGGAGTACCGCAATGATGTCAATTTTGCCGTGTACCTTCTCCGACAATTGTTTGTAGAAAGGAAGGCTTTCCTGGCAGAAGTGACAGGTAGTGGAAACAACCAGGAGCAGCGAATCGTGCCCGTTGGCAAAGGAGAACCCTGGAAGCGAGATGGTCTTTCCGGCAAGTTCTTTTTCGGGATTGGCCTGGGGTTGAGGTTTCGGCGCGAAGAAGTTATTTCTTGCGGCGATAAAGAGAAAAACTGCAACAGCAACAATGACAGCGATGTTTGCGGTGCGATCAAGCCATTTCATGCGGGCTGATCTTTTCGTGATTTGGCGACAGGTTACGAACGTAATTGGCGACGAGGTGATTCTAGCGCGTAGCGGGAGGGTACGCAATGTCAAAGAAAAAATCTATAGTAACCATGAGGCTCGCTGCCGAACTGCGGCTCAAACAACCAGTCGATGAGCGCGGACGGGTGCGTTATCGCCTTTACAACGGAATATTGGCGCGGAAGGCTGGTTTCCCTGCGCAAATTCACACAACGTTTGCAATTCCTTTGCCTGACTGAATTACTCTGTTAATGATTCCGTGCGGCCTTCATAGCAGACTTCAACGGCCGCCGGTCGAGGGCAGAGCGGTTGAGCCAAACCATTTTTGTACTGGAAGACGACCACGACATTGC
>PLSV01000105.1 GCA_003165235.1 Syntrophobacteraceae bacterium | reverse complement strand
GTTGCCGCAGAGCCAATGTTGCTCGCACAGGAAAGCGCGAGCACAAAAGGGATCGGATTCAGGGACGCTCTGACTGCGGCCACACAGATTACGGGAGTGAAGGCGAGGCAGACTATATCATTGGCGACCACTGCCGAGAGAAGAGCCGAGGAGAAAACGAGCGCAAAGAGGAACACTTCCGGCTTTGTCACAAATCTTACTATGCTCAAGGCAACTTTTGTATAGAATCCGCCCAAAGTGAATTGTGCCGACAAAACCATGAGTGAATAGAGAAGCAATATTGTAGGGGCATTTATTGCTTTCAATGCCTCATTTTCACTGAGAGTCCCCGTTGTCAGCATGGCGATAGCTCCGAGCACCGCAATTCCAGTCCTGTCTATCGCCAGTCCCGGGATGCTCCCCAATGCAATCCCGGTGTATGTCATAAAAAAGATGACGGCTGCTATTATTTCAAGGCTCATTTTCGCCCTCCTGTAAATCCAGCGCCCTATTCGCCGACAGCCATCACAAGAATATAACGAAAGCTTGGTTGATATGCTCTAAGCTGAATTCTTCTCCGTCTTTTCAGGAAGGGATGCCGCTGAAATCGGCTGAAGTCCCTTGGTCTCAGGCATCATCAAGCCGTAGATTGTTAGAGCCACTGCGGCGACAGCGGCCAGAAACAGAAAACCTGCATTGTAGCCCCAGGCATTCACAATATAGCCGGACACCACAATGCTGAGTGAGGCCCCGATGCTAAGAGCAGTGGCGATCGCTCCCAACACTAGATTGTATCGCCCTGTCCCCTGGGTGAGATCGGCTACCACAACGAGTGACAACACTCCGAAAATCCCTGCCCCGATTCCGTCAAGTAATTGCACGCAAACAATGAAGATGGGGTTGTAACTCAGGATATAGAGAAAGCCTCGGACAGGCAGAATTGCAAAACCTATCAAAAAAACGGGTTTTCTGCCCCACTTGTCGCCCAATTTGCCGGATAAGAAAGCCACGGGAATCATAACCAGTTGAGCGGCTACGATGCATGCCGACATATTCAGGGAAGCAAAGGTTTCGTGATGCTGTGTGAGCAATTCTCCTGCCAAAGGCAGCATTGCCGCATTAGCGAAATGAAACAAAGTCACGGCGACGGCAAAGATCAAGATCTTCCGGTCAGCGAACAAAGCTCTTACACTCAAAGCAACCACCCCGTCGGGTGTTGTCTTTATGGCCCCCCCCCGAGATCGGAGGTAATCAATGTCATCGTCTCTAATCAAAAGCACGGACACAGCACTGGCGCCCGCAATAATGGCGACCAGGTAGAAAATCCACTCTTGTCCCAGGAGATATCCGACTATACCGGCCAATAGAGCAGTAGCAACATTTCCCGCATGATTGAAGACTTCGTTGCGCCCGACCCGAATTGCGAACTTTTGGTGACCGACGATGCCCAGCGTGATAGCGGCTATAGCAGGACCAAAAAGAGCCGATACGACCCCGTTGACGATCTGCGTCGCACTGATACAATAAAACTTAGGGAAAATGGTTATAGAAATGCAGCTGACGCCCATTAACAAGGCGGCAGCAACGATCAGGAGGCGCTTCTTTTTGACGGCGTCGACCAATGCTCCACATGGGGCGTCTGCAAGGAGATTGGCAATTCCCATCACGGACATGACTATCCCAATTTTAGCAGGGTTCCAGTGGAGAACGGCTAGTAGATAAATCACCAAAAACGGTCCAACCCCTCCACGAACATCAGCAAGAAAGAAATTGAGGCCATCAAGCGCATAAAGACTCCGCTGATTTGTCTTCTCGGTAAGATGAATAGGTTTATCTTCCAAGTCGTCTTCTCCTGTATCAACATGACCATCAACGGATCTCGATGGGCATTTTGGGTTCGTCTACCGCCCTAAAAACCTCTCAGGACACCTTGCAGGCCGAGCTGTTGGGTTTCGTCCAAGACGTGCATCAGTATCTGGGCTGCAATCCCGGCGGGATGCGAGAGCCTCCAATGCGTTCGCTCCTGAATGTGAGAATATCGAGAATAGCAAGCGTAAATCTTGTGAGCATCTCCAAGTTCTCAGGCGGCACCCAGACATACGTGTTGCAGTAACAGCCGACATAACATGCATGCTTGGGCACGTCTTTTTTCCCACCGACGGCGAACCACCCCGGCTTTACGGCGGGCAAGTACAGAAGGTGATGCGTATCTTCGTCGCTAACGAACTCAGTGGGTTCGTTTTTCATCCTTGCGAACGTCAGCAAGGGTCGTCGGTAACGGATCAAATCGTCCGGCCCGAGAACGTCCGCTTTAGCGAGCCTCCTTTCAAAACTCTCAACCGTCAAAAATTCCATGTTTCTAAGCTTCTTCAGTTTCTCCCCGATGGCGTTATACACCTCTGGGCGTTCTTCCCGCAGGCGCTGCAAGGCTTCGTCCGTGATCTGGAAATGACGATAGTAGAATTCAGTGAGGATTTCCTCGTCTTCGGAGGTCGCAGTTCCGGCAGCCTTGCGATAGAGCGCTCGCATCGAAAAGAGCTTGTCCGGGTCGTTGGATGTCAGGGTTGCCCACTGCCCCGTGTTCGTCTGGCCGCCCGTCAAGGTGGCGGATTGTTTATCGATTAGGTAGCGGTCAAAAAGCCCTAGGACGCCAGTCGGGGCAATCGTGATGAGATCCCAGTTGATACCGTAATTCACGTTGGCCGTCTGGGCAATGGACACCCTGGAGGTCTGCGGGTCGGAGAAATAGNNGGCACACGCCAACGCCAGTGGTAACGCCCACATGCGCATGTCTTTCACCTCAGTGATAGTTGATTGTGATAACCCTGAATAATTCATAAAAGTGTTCGCCAACGGATGCCGAATCACATTAGGGGTCAGATTCCACCCGAAAGAGCTTTTGAAAACGCCCGAGGCCCATAGAACTTTCCCATATAC
>PLSV01000176.1 GCA_003165235.1 Syntrophobacteraceae bacterium | reverse complement strand
GCAACAGCATCGGCAGCCTCAGGTTTCTGGGCGCGATGGACTGGCGCATATTCGTCGAGACGATGAGCATTGTCGAGCAGACCCTGGGTGATGATCCCGGCAACGTCTACGGCAAGATGGATTTTGCCACCCGTGACCGCTACCGCCATGTCGTGGAAAAGATTGCGAAGAACAGCCGGTACTCCGAAAGCGAGGTGGCGCGCAAAGCGATCCAAGCGGCGCTCGATGGCGCCGTGCGGAAGGACGGCGGCGAGCGTGTGGCGCATGTGGGCTTCTACCTGGTCGATAAGGGATTGGGGCAGCTCGAGCGACTGGCGGAGGTGCGCTCATCAGTCCTTGAGGTCCTTCGAAAACTCAGCCGCCGGTATCCTTTGCCGCTGTATGGCGGCGCAATCCTGCTGATGACGGTGCTCTTCGCCGGGCTGCTGGTGGTGAAGGCCCATGGCGGCGGTTTGCATGGCTGGCTGCTCGCACTGACCGGGGTTCTTTCTCTTCTGTGCGCAAGCCAACTGGCGGTGGCCGTGGTGAACTGGCTGGCCACGTTGCTGGCGACGCCGCATCCGCTGCCGCGAATGGACTTCTCCAAAGGGATCCCGCAGGAATCGCGTACTCTTGTGATAGTCCCGACTATGCTCACAAGTTCTCAAAACATCGAGGATTTGACCGATGCGCTGGAAGTCCGTTTCCTGGCAAATCGGGACGACCATCTTCACTTCGGACTGTTGACCGACTTTAAAGACGCACTCGAAGAAAGGCTGCCGGAGGACGAACCGCTGTTGCGGCTGGCCCGGCAGAGAATCGAAGATCTCAATAAAAAATACAGGGGTGCGGAAAGCGATACTTTCTTTCTCTTTCATCGTCCGCGCCGATGGAATCCTCGGGACCGGACCTGGATGGGTTACGAGCGCAAGCGGGGAAAGCTTGCGGATTTGAATTGGCTTCTGCGCGCCGGGCCGCATGCTGACCCCGTGGACCGCTTCTCGCTCGTCGTCGGTGAAACTGCAATTTTGGCGAACGTGAAGTACGTGATCACCTTGGACACGGATACGCAACTGGCGCGCGATTCGGCGTGGCAGTTTGTGGGCGCCATGGCGCACCCTCTGAATCGTGCGCGCTACGATGAAGACAAACAGCGTGTCTGTGAGGGATACGGCATCCTTCAGCCGCGGGTCGCCGTGAGCCTGCCCGAAGCGAACCGGTCGCGGTATGCGCGCATGTGCGGAAGTGACCCCGGCATCGATCCATACACGCGCGCCGTTTCCGATGTTTACCAGGACCTCTTCGGTGAAGGCTCGTTCATTGGCAAGGGAATTTACGACGTCGATGCGTTTGAGCGTGCGATGGACGGGCGTTTCCCCGCCAACCGGATCCTCAGCCACGATCTTTTGGAAGGGTGCTACGCCCGTGCTGGGCTGTTGAGCGATGTGCAGTTATACGAAGAATATCCGTCCAGCTACAGCGCGGACGTGAGCCGCCGGCGCCGTTGGATTCGAGGGGATTGGCAGATTGCGCAGTGGGTGACGCCGGGCGTTCCAGGCCCCGATGCCCGCCTGCAAAAGAATCCGCTCACGATGCTGTCCCGATGGAAGATCTTCGACAACCTGAGGCGCAGTCTGGCGCCCGAGGCTTTGATGCTCCTGTTGCTGCTGGGCTGGACAGTGTTGCCATCGGCTTGGTTCTGGACCTTGTCGGTGATGGGAATCATCCTGATTCCTTCATTGATCAGCTCTGTCCTGGATGTAATTCAAAAGCCGGGCGATGTGACTCTGGGTCAGCACTTCGCCGGTGTAGTGCGCTCGGTCGGCCGGCATTTTGGCCAGGCTGTGTTTACGTTCGCCTGTCTTCCCTACGAGGCGTTTTTCAGTCTGGATGCGATTGTGCGCACGGCCTGGCGCTTACTGATCACGCACAGGCGGCTTCTCGAATGGAACCCGTCGAGCGGCCCGGATCGCAATGGCCGCACTGACCTCGCCGGTTCGTGCCGGGCCATGTGGATCGCCCCGGTCATTGCCGCCGCAGCGGCGGTCAGTCTCGCGCTATTGAGGCCGACTGCGCTGGTTGTGGCTGTGCCCATTCTGGGCCTGTGGTTTGCCTCCCCCGCTATTGTATGGTGGATCAGCCGGCCACTGGCCCGTTGTGAAGCAAGGCTAACGACTGAGCAGACCCTCTTCCTCCGGAAGCTCTCCCGGAAAACCTGGGCGTTCTTCGAGACATTCGTCGGCCCGGAGGACCATTGGCTGCCGCCCGATAACTTTCAGGAGCGCCCCTCCGCCGTGGTCGCGCACCGCACGTCGCCCACCAACATGGGATTAGCACTGCTCGCGAATTTATCCGCATACGATTTCGGCTACATTTCAGCCGGACAATTCATCGAACGCACAGCGAACTCCTTCCGCACAATGGAAGCCCTGGAGCGACACCGGGGCCACTTCTATAACTGGTACGACACGCAATCTCTGAAGCCACTGCCGCCCCTCTACATTTCGTCGGTTGACAGTGGGAATCTTGCAGGCCATCTGCTGACATTGCGGCAGGGTCTGCTCGCTCTTCCCGATGACAATATTCTGGGAGCGCGCTTGTTCGACGGGATCAGCGACACATTGAGGGTCCTCATGGACGTTGCGGGAGGCTCTGCTCCGGCCCAACTGGCGAAACTTCAAGAGGAGATGGAACTCGCGGACAGCTCCCAGCCGCCGCCCACGCTCGAGGCGGCACGGCTGCGCCTGGAGCGGTTGGCGGCGGCGGTGGGACCGCCGGCCGAATTTGCTGCTACCTGCGGCGGCAGCCATTTTGACCGTGGCCCAGCCACCCCGGCCGGCGGCCCCGCCGCCTGGGCGCAATCATTGGTCTGGCAGTGCAGTAATGCCCTCGATGAGATAATGTTTCTCGCTCCGTGGACACCGCTTTTGTCCTCTGAGAATAGACCCCGAGACTTTCACGGTATCGATGGGGTCCCAACGCTGCGCCACTTGTCCAACCTTGAAGTGGAGGTCCTGCCGGAAATCGAGCATCGGCTTGCCCTGAATGTGACGCCCGAGGAGAAGGCGTGGCTTGATGAGCTTCGACCTCTCATCATGGAGGCATGCCACCGCGCCGGCGCGAGGATTGCGGTTCTTGAACGCCTTGCACTGCAATCAAACGAGCTTGCCCGTATGGAGTATGATTTTCTGTTCGATAAGGCGCGTCATCTATTGGCTATCGGATACAACGTCGGCGAGCATCGGCAGGACTCCAGCTACTACGATTTACTGGCTTCGGAAGCGAGATTTTCCAGTTTCGTGGCGATTGCTCAGGGAGGGCTGCCCCAGGATAGCTGGTTCGCCCTGGGACGTCTGCTCACCACCACAGGTGGAGAGCCTATTCTGGTTTCGTGGAGCGGGTCGATGTTCGAATACCTCATGCCGCTCCTGGTGATGCCGACATACGAAAACACGCTGCTCGGCCGGACCTGCAAGGCGGCTGTGGCCAGCCAGATCGAGTATGGGAGAAAATCCGGGGTGCCCTGGGGCATTTCAGAATGCGGCTACAATGCAATCGATGTTCATCTCAACTATCAGTACCGGGCGTTCGGCGTGCCCGGCCTGGGCCTCAAACGAGGGTTGGCCGAGGACCTTGTGATTGCGCCCTATGCTTCGGCGCTCGCGCTGATGGTGGCGCCCGAGAAGGCATGCTTGAATCTCGAGCGGCTGGCCGCTGAAGGGGTTGAAGGAAAATTCGGCTTCTATGAAGCGATCGACTACACTGCTTCACGCCTGCCGCGTGGGCAATCGAGCGTCGTGGTTCGCTCCTTCATGGCGCATCACCAGGGCATGAGCTTTCTCTCTTTGGCCTACCTGCTCCTGGGCCGTCCGATGCAGAAACGATTCGAGTCGGAACCCCTGTTCCAGGCGACCATGCTGTTGCTTCAGGAGCGGGTCCCCAAGGCTACTGCGTTCTATGTGCACACTACCGAGCTTTCCGAGTTACACGCGGCTTCCAACGGCGCGGAGGCGCCGGTGCGTGTTTTCGGCAGCCCGGACACGCCGGTTCCCGAAGTGCAGTTGTTGTCGAACGGCAGATACCACGTAATGATCACGAACGCCGGCGGCGGTTGCAGCCGATGGAAGGACCTCGCCGTTACCCGTTGGCGCGAAGACGGCACCTGCGATAACTGGGGCGCGTTCTGCTACATCCGCGACGTGGCCAGCAGGGAGTTCTGGTCAACAACATATCAGCCCACACTTAAACGGTCGAAAAACTTTGAGGCGGTTTTTTCGGAAGGGCGAGCCGAGTTTCGCTGCCGCGACCACGACTATGACACACATACCGAGATCGCTGTTTCGCCCGAGGATGACATCGAACTGCGCCGAATCACTATCACCAACCGCGCTCGCAGGCGCAGAGAGATCGACGTGACGAGTTATGCTGAAGTGGTCCTGGCGCCGCCCGCCGCCGATGCACTGCATCCGGCGTTCAGCAATCTCTTTGTTCAGACCGAGATCATCCGGCGGCAGCAGGCAATCCTGTGCACTCGCCGGCCCCGCTCCCAGGGCGAGCAGGCGCCATGGATGTTTCACCTGATGGCCGTGCATGGGGCGGAGATCGCAGATGTCTCCTATGAGACAGATCGCATGCAGTTCATCGGCCGCGGAAACACCGTCACCAATCCACAAGCGATGAGCGGGGGTGGCGATTTTTTTACGGGGGCGCTCTCGGGCAGCGAGGGCTCCGTGCTCGATCCGATTGTCGCCATCCGGTATCGGATAACGCTCGATCCGGAAAAATCGGCAACGGTAAATATTGTCTCCGGCATGGGCGAAACCCGTGACGCAGCCTTAAGCCTGGTGGAAAAATACCAGGATCGGCGTCTCGCGGACCGCGTCTTCGATCTGGCATGGACACACAGCCAGGTGCTCTTGCGGCAGATCAACGCCACGGAGGCCGACGCGCAGCTCTATTGCCGCATTGCAGGCTCTGTGATCTACACCCATTCTTCGCTGCGCGCCGACCCGAGCGTGCTCATCAAGAACCGCCGGGGGCAATCCGGTCTCTGGGGATACGCCATCTCCGGCGATTTACCCATTGTGCTGCTGCAGATTGAGGATCCGGCCAATATCGACCTGGTGCGCCAACTCGTGCAGGCCCACGCGTACTGGCGTCTAAAAGGACTGGCGGTGGACCTTGTGATCTGGAACGAAGATCGCGCCGGTTACCGGCAACTTCTGCACGACCAGATCATGGCGCTTATTGCCGCAGGCATCGATCCCAGTGTAATAGATCGGCCAGGCGGCATTTTCGTAAGACCTGCGGACCAGATATCGGAGGAGGACCGCATCCTCTTCGAGGCGGTCGCTCGCGCCATCATCACCGATAACCGGGGGTTGCTGGCCGACCAGATCAACGGTCGCAGTCCGGTGGAAGCAACCATGCCCATGCTTACCCCGACTCGAACTCACCGTTCCGAACCCCAGGCGGTCGCCCCGTCGCCTCGCCACGATCTGACGTTCTTCAACGGGCTGGGCGGATTCACACCTGACGGCCGCGAATACATTATTACGACCGCGCACGGGCAGGTGACTCCTGCGCCATGGGTAAATGTGCTGGCCAACCCGCACTTCGGAACTGTCATCTCTGAGAGTGGCGGCGCCTATACGTGGAGCGAGAACGCCCACGAGCTGCGGCTCACTCCCTGGGAAAACGATCCCGTGAGCGATTCGAGCGGAGAAGCCTTATACATCCGTGATGAAGAGCGCGGCCACTTCTGGTCGCCCACGCCGCTGCCCTGCCGCGGGGCGACGCCTTACATCACCAGGCACGGATTCGGCTATAGCGTCTTCGAGCACACCGAGCGCGGCATCCGCTCCGAGCTGTGGGTTTACGTGGCCCTGGACGCAGCGGTCAAGTTTATGGTGCTCAAGGTGCGCAACGAGTTGGGCCGGTCCCTCCGGCTCTCCGTTACCGGATATGTGGAATGGGTGCTTGGCGATCTGCGGTCCAAATCGGCAATGCATGTGGTGACCGAAGTCGACCCGGTCAGCGGAGCGCTCTTCGCGCGCAACCCATATAATACGGAATTCCGTGACCGGACTGCGTTCTTCGACGTGGACGATGCGACTCGCACCGTAAGCTGCGACCGGACTGAATTCCTGGGACGCAACGGTACGCTGCGCGCTCCTACCGCTATGATGCGCACGCGCCTTTCCGGCAAGGTGGGGGCCGCCCTGGACCCCTGCGCCGCGATTCAGGTTCCTTTCGAGCTGGCCGCCGGACAAGAGCGCGAAATCATCTTCAGGCTCGGCGCAGGGCGAGACCCAGACGATGCCGTAAACCTGGTTAATCGCTTTAGAGGATCAACTGCTGCGCGCGGCGCCCTCGATGTGGCGTGGCAGCACTGGACGCACACCCTCGGCGCGGTAAATGTGGAAACACCCGACCAGGCCTTCAACCTGCTGGCCAACGGCTGGCTGCTTTACCAAACTCTGGCCTGCCGCCTTTGGGCGCGAAGCGCAACCTACCAGTCGGGGGGCGCCTTCGGTTTCCGCGATCAGTTGCAGGACGTGATGGCCCTCATCCACGCCAGGCCAAACCTCGTGCGCGAGCACCTGCTCCTGTGTGCGGCCCGTCAGTTCATGGAAGGAGATGTTCAGCATTGGTGGCATCCTCCCCTGGGCCGCGGCGTGCGTACCCATTGCTCCGATGATTACCTCTGGCTGCCGTTGGCGGCTTGCCGCTATGTTCTGAGCACAGGGGACAGCGGCGTGTTGGATGAGCCCGTCCACTTCGTCCAGGGCCGCCCGGTAAAAGCGGATGAAGACTCTTATTACGATATGCCCGGGCGCTCAGAAGAGGCGGCCAGTCTTTACGAGCACTGTGTCCGAGCCATCCTGAACAGCCTCAAATTTGGCGTGCACGGCCTGCCGCTCATCGGCTCCGGTGACTGGAACGACGGCATGAACCTTGTGGGCGAACACGGCAAAGGCGAAAGCGTATGGTTGGGATTTTTCCTTTATGAAGTGCTCATGCAGTTCACGAAGGTCGCCCGCAAGCGCGGCGACATCTCCTTTGCCGAGCGTTGCGAAGCAGAGGCGGCCGAGCTGCGCCGCAATATCGAGAGCCATGGCTGGGACGGCGAGTGGTACCGCCGCGCCTATTTCGACGACGGCTCGCCGCTGGGATCGGCCAGCAACCCCGAATGCCAGATTGATTCGATCTCGCAGAGTTGGTCTGTCTTATCCGGTGCGGGAGATCATGAGCGTTCGCGCATGGCCATGGAAGCGGTGGATGAGCGCCTTGTTCGCCGCGAGAAGGGGCTGATCCAACTCCTGGCCCCGCCCTTTGACAAGTCGGATTTAAATCCAGGCTACATAAAAGGCTACGTCCCCGGCGTAAGAGAAAACGGCGGGCAGTACACGCATGCGGCCGTCTGGGCGGTAATGGCATTCGCTCGCCTGGGGGACAACCGGCGCGCGTGGGAGCTCTTTACCATGATCAATCCTGTCAACCATGCATTATCCCCCGAGGGCGCCGCCATTTACAAAGTGGAACCATACGTCGCTTCGGCCGAGGTCTATGCGCTCTCACCGCACACCGGCCGTGGCGGATGGACGTGGTACACGGGGTCTGCCGGCTGGATGTACCGGCTTATCGTGGAATCACTGCTGGGGCTAAGGCTTGAAGTGGATAAATTGCGTTTTGCTCCGTGCCTCCCTTCACACTGGAAAGGGTTCAAGATGCACTACCGCTATCGGGAGACCGTCTACCACATTGCCGTTGTGCAATCGCAGACCGGTTATGATGAAATGAGTGTAAGAGTTGATGGCGTCGAGCAACACGACAAGGCTGTTCCCCTTGTTGACGACCATCGGGAACACTCGGTAGAGGTGAGAGTAAACGCTGGAAGTCAATGAAAGGAGATTTTGAGCCTTGATTGACGGACATGCTCATCTAAATGAAATAAAAGATATCGACGCCTCAATTTTAAGGGCCGCCTCATCAGGGGTTTCTGCAATAATAGGGGTCGGCATGGACATCGAGTCAAACAGGGCGACGCTGGAGATTGCCGGCCGTTTCCCCGGAATCGTTTATCCGGCGGTTGGATATCACCCCTGGTCGATAGCGGCCCACGAAACCGAAGAAAACCTCGCATTCATAGAAGACAGGCTCCCATCCTGCGTGGCCCTTGGCGAAGTCGGCATCGACTACAGAACGAAGGTGAAAAAGAAGGTCCAATGGGAAGTTTACGGGCGGCTCATCTCTGTGGCGCATGAGGCGGACAAGCCCGTAATAATTCACTGCCGCTTCTCGCATGCCCACACATACGAGATGACTGCATCCGCCGGAATCGAGAGGGCCGTCTTTCACTGGTTTACCGGTGAAAGAGCAGTCCTGACCAGGCTGCTCGATTCGGGTTATCTCATCTCGGTGACCCCGGCCCTTGCCTACAGCCCTTTTCACCGTGAAGCAGCCGCCTTTGCGCCCCTTGAGAGCATCATGGTTGAAACGGACGCCCCCGTCCAATACGAGGGCAAAATATCGGAGCCCGCCGATTTGATAGTTACCCTGCGCGAGCTTGCACGCATCAAAGGCATATCGGTCGAGGAAGCGGCAAGGGTTACGGAAAAGAACACGCGTTCCTTTTATCGGCTGAGTTAATTAGACTGCATATTCACGTATATCGCGCTTCAATCTATCGCCGAGTTTGTCTTCCGCAATACCGATATCGTATTCTATCTGGAGACTCAACCAGAATTGCGGAGATGTGCCAAAATAGCGCCCGAGACGAAGAGCTGTATCTGCGCTGATCCTGCGTTTCCCATGGACGATCTCATTAATGCGGCGCGGCGGAACGCTTATGACCAGAGCCAGTTTGGTCTGGCTGATATCCATGGGCTTCAGGAACTCCTCAAACAGGATTTCACCCGGATGAGCGGGTCTGATTCTTTGCTTTTTCATGTCCCGGACCTTTCCTGATGCAATCAGTTATTTCGGCATCAAATGCATTGACCGTGCCATTTGAAACAGACCCGTCGAAGACCGTTGATGCGTATGTGTGTGTTGGCCCAAAAGACCGGCTCGATGCATATCAAACATAGCCTCAGTATAACTCATTGCGGATAACGCCGCGTGTTATGGCCATCAGGCATGAACAGCCAAATTCGTTATATCGACATGACAATTCCTCGCTCAGCCGGCTCTGCCGGCCGATTTGTGAACTGTATGCGCGAAGATCTCCATGCTTGCGATCAAGTTTGTACAAAGGATGCATATCGGCCAATCAGAGTTAGATTAGTTCTAAAGAATGGAATGCCGGAAAACTCGAATATCAAGGAGGAAATTCACTATGGTCACTATGGTCAGGAAGTGTAGCTTGATAATGCTCTGTGCGGCTGTCATGAACCTGTTTATAGCGCCTCTTTGCCGCTCGGACGTCAGTCCCATCCCGGCCGAGGAGACCGAAGCCAAAACTGCGCTGGAAAAATCCCCGAGGCATCACGAATGGGTGAATATCCCAGTTCCGGGCTCGGAGACTAAGTTGAATTCTTTCATAGTCTATCCCGAGCGTAAGGATAAGGCGCCGGTAGTTATCGTCATCATGGAAATATACGGCCTGACCGACTGGGTCCGGGTCGTGGCCGACCGTTTGGCGGCGGACGGCTTTATCGCTGTCGCGCCGGACTTGCTTTCCGGCCGCGGGCCGGCCGGCGGAGGGACCGGGGCTTTTGCGGGCCGCGATGATGTCGTCAAGGCCGTAAGTGGTCTTCTATCGGCTCAGGTTGCAACCATGTTAGATGCAGTAAAAGACTTCGCAATAAGCTTGCCGGCGGCAAACCAAAAGTTTGCAACGGTCGGTTTCTGCTGGGGGGGCGGCCAGAGCTTCCGTTACGCGACCGTTCAGCCCCAACTTGGCGCTGCGGTGGTCTATTACGGCGTGTCTCCTCCGCTTGAGGCGCTCGATGCGATACGAGCGCCGGTGCTTGGCCTCTACGGCGGGGACGACGCCCGCGTGGTCAGTACAGTCAAGCCCGCAGAAGACAAGATGAAAGAGCTTGGGAAGGTCTATATCACGCATATTTACGAAGGCGCCGGGCATGGTTTTCTCAGGGCGCAAGAGGAGCGCAACGGGGCGAATCTTGAAGCCTCACGGCAAGCGTGGCCTGCTACAATTCAATTTCTCAGGAAAAACCTGGAGTAAGGTCAGGGGCGGCCCCGTCAATGACCTGGGCCGCCCCTTATAGACTCGATATTCTTGAAAAGAAAGGCCTCAGGCAACAGGCCGGGTTAGCATTTCAGCCTGGCCGGCCGTAAGCATTCACCACAGCATTTCATGTCCCTGCAGGCTGCCCCAAACCATGAAAAGACCCGTAGCCGCTGCGGTGAACGGGGGCAGTCGGCCCCGCTCGATATCTTCTCAAAATCTTCTTGACAGTTGGACAAGAGGTGATATAGCCTAAATTCAATAATGAATGATGGTTCATTCATTATTGAATGGGCATGCCGCCTTGGCCGCCTCGGCCCAACTCCAGATGACCCGTTCTCGTCCCTCTCTCTTGTGGTCGCTATTTTTCTCAGTTGCCGCTCCAAGGTCCGTTGGGCCCTCCATTCGAATTCGACCGGTCCGTTGTGACTTTTGAAACCACTCCCAGGGGATTCGCCATGCGCTTGAAAAACGGCGATAAACGCCTCCGTATCCTCGACGCAGCCGTCAAGGTATTTGCGCATAAGGGCTTCTTTAACTCCAAGGTTTCCCAAATAGCCGGTGAAGCTGGAGTAGCGCCAGGAACGGTATACCTGTACTTCAAGAATAAGGAAGACCTTCTCATTTCGATTTTCGAGGTGAGGATGCAGGATATCAATTCGAAGTTTCGCGAGGCCGTCATGGAAAAGGAAGATGGGGGGTCGCGCCTCGAATGTCTCGTAAGCATGCACCTGGCTGGGTTTCAGAGGCAACCGGACCTTGCTGCCTGCTTCCAGGTCGAGCTGCGTCAGAGCAATCGTTTCATGCGTGAAAACGTCAAAGGCGAACTTCAGCGATACTTGGATTTGATCAGGGAAATCGTCGAGTACGGCCGGGGTGATGGGTCGTTTCGTAGTGAGCTTCCGGTAAGGCTGCTTACCCATCTTATTTTCGGGACCCTGGACGAAGTGGTTTCAACGTGGGTGATGTCCGGCATGAAATATAACCTGATCTCCCTTACGGGGCCGTTGATGGACCTCTTTACGAACGGCATCGGCAAGGGTGTGAGCGCGCCTGGGCCGGATGGCCCGGTTGGGGGACGGCCATAGCAAATTGTCATGCCGGGGCGGCCGGCATTAAGGAGAGATGAATGAAACTGCTCGTTGATGAAAGGGACATGAAATTTGTGCTCTATGAACAGTTGCGAGTCCAGGAGCTGTGCAAGTTCCCTCTTTACGCCGATTTTTCACGGGAGACATTCGATCTTATCGTGGAGCAGGCCGGAAAACTGGCCGAGCGGACTTTCTATCCTTCGAACAAAAAAGGGGACGAACAGGGCTGCCGTTTCGAAAACGGGCAGGTCAAGGTCCCGGAGTCATTCCACGAACCCTACCGGCTCTATAGGGAAGGGGGATGGCTGGCGATGTCCGACCGGCCCGAAGTGGGTGGCCAGGGTTTGCCGGTTGTATTGAGCTTCGCCTGCATCGAAATGCTTGGCGCGGCCAACTGGTCGCTCCTCATGTACTCCGGGCTGACCCACGGGGCTGCGCATCTTCTCCAGGAGTTCGGGACTCCGGAGCTTCAGCAGCTTTACATGCCAAAGCTTTTCTCAGGCGATTGGACCGGGACCATGTGCCTTACGGAATCTGACGCCGGAAGCGACGTTGGAAGTCTGAGGACCAGGGCGCAACGGCAGCCGGACGGAACTTTCAAAATCAGCGGCCGGAAGATTTTCATCTCCTCCGGGATGCACGATCTGACCGAAAACATCATTCATATGGTGCTCGGCCGGATCGATGGGGCGCCCAAAGGCAGCAGGGGGATTTCCATCTTTCTCGTACCCAGGCTGCGCTTAAACGAGAGCGGAGAACTGGTCGATAACGACGTGGCCTGCGCGGGGATCGAGCATAAGATGGGCATTCACGGATCGGCGACCTGCGCCCTCAACTTCGGTGAGAACGGGGGATGCACAGGTTACCTGATGGGTGAAGAGAACAAGGGCATGCAAATCATGTTCGAGATGATGAACGAAGCCCGGCTCTTCACCGGGATGCAGGGGGCGGCTCACGCCGGCAGCGCCTACCTGCACGCGTTGCAGTACGCCAAGGACCGCGTCCAGGGCGCGGCGATCGAAAAAATGAAGGACCCGAATGCGCCTCGAGTGCGCATTATCGAGCACCCGGATGTAAGACGCATGCTGATGTTCATGAAGAGCAGCACCGAGGGGCTGCGGGCGCTCCTATACCTTAACGCCTACTGCATCGATCGGGTCCGGGCCTCTGAAACAGAGGAGGAGAAGGAGCTTTTCCAGGGTTATGTAGACTTGATGATCCCAATTTGCAAATCGGTGGGAAGCGATTTGGGATTCAGGGTGTGCGAGACCGCCATCCAGGTCTACGGCGGTTACGGATATAGCCGTGACTATCCTGTCGAACAGTTTATGCGGGACTGCAAGGTCGCATCGCTCTACGAAGGAACAAACGGAATCCAGGCCCTCGACCTCGTGGGTCGAAAACTGAGCGTCAAGCATGGACAGTTGTTCAAGAACGCATTAAGGGCCTCCGGCGAAATCATGTCGAAAGTCAGGGAGAATTTCCGCCTGCGCGATCTTGTCCGGACTTACGACGAAGCACAGGAAAGCCTGATTCATCTCACGAAGTTTTTCGGGCTGAAGAGCATCACCGAAGAGTTTATCGTCCCGATTCTCTACGCCAAACCCTACCTGGATCTTTTTGGTGAGGTGGTTATGGGATTCTTGCTCCTTTGGCAGGCGCATCTGGCCGACCGCCGGCTGCACGAAATCTACCGGGACCAGGGGGCAAACGATGAAGCCTCCTGGAAGAAGCTGCTCCTGGAAAATCGCAGCGCCGCCTTCTATTTCGGGAAAATCGCCTCGGCCCGCTTTTTCACGAACCAGGTCCTCACCCTGGCGCCCGGAAAGACCCGAGGAATAATGAACGATGACAAATCTCCCCTCGAGGTCCCGGAGGAGGGATTCGCGCTGGGCTAAATAAAAAAAGGGAGAAGGGCTTATGAAAGCCAGAGACGTTGTCGTGGTGGATGGAGTCAGGACCGCCTTCGGACGCGCCGGAGACAAAGGCTTTTTCTGGCTCACAAGGGCCGACGACATGGTGGTGAAGGTGATTCGGGAGCTTCTGCGCCGTAATCCAAAGCTCAGGCCCGAGATGGTCGAAGAAAATATCTGGGGCGCAACGACCCAGGAAGGCGACCAGGGGTTGACCCTTGGGCGAACGAGCGTGATCCTTGCCGGTTTGCCGGAAAGTTGCGCCGGATTTTCGGTGGACAGGATGTGCGCAGGAGGACTGACCGCCATCACTGCCGCTGCTTCCGAAATTGCCCTGGGAGCGTGCGACGTCGCCATTGCGGGGGGCGTCGAACATATGGGACACCATCCCATAGGGGCGACCATGGACCCCAATCCCCGGTTTCTCACCGAACGGCTCGTATCCGAAGACGCTCTGGTGATGGGGAAGACAGCGGAAAACCTGCACGACATGTACCCCGATATCACCAGGGAGATGGCGGACGAGTACGCTCTCCTTTCGCAGAAAAAAGCCGCCAGGGCCAATGCTGAAGGCAAGATTCAAAAGATGATGGTCCCAATGACGGTCTATACCAGGGAAGGCTGGATAGTAGCCGACCGGGACCAGCAGCCGCGCCCGGATACGAGTATGGAAGGGCTAAGGGACCTGAAGACGCCTTTTCGGGTGCATGGCAAGGTGACGCCTGGCAACGCTTCGGGTCTCAATGACGGCGCAGCGGGAGTTCTTCTCATGAGCGCCGATAAGGCCGCCGAAATCGGCGCAGTCCCCCGCATGCGTCTCAAGGGGTACGCCTATGCGGGTGTGAAGCCTGAAATCATGGGCTACGGGCCCATTCCCTCTACCCGGAAGGCCCTGGCAAGAGCCGGACTCACCATGGATGACATTGGAGCTATAGAGCTCAACGAGGCCTTCGCTGTCCAGTGTATCGTATTCATGAAGGAATTCGGGTTGAAGTTTCCCTATGACGAACGGCTTAATCCAATGGGAGGCGCCATAGCTTTCGGCCATCCTCTCGCATGCTCGGGACCCCGGTTGGTCTTGCATCTTATGAGCACATTCTCCGAACGTCCGGATGTGCGCTACGGAATTACGAGCCTTTGTGTCGGCCTCGGGCAGGGAGCTACGGCCATCTGGGAGAATATAGACTCGTGACTCGTGATTGGTGACTGGTAAAAACGCTTTCTCTATTCACGATTCACTATTCACCAAGGAGTTTTTATGGCCGGACCGATTACCATTTTTCATACGCGATTCTACGATTCACCGGTGGGAAAGATAGCCATCCTGACGATGGACAACGGTCAGGACTACAAGAAACCCAATACGTTCAGCGAAGCCTCGATGGCCTCTCTTAATGAGGCGCTCGATCGTGTGGGGGCCCAAGATGGGGTAAAAGGGCTGATGCTGACCGGAAAACCCTGCATTTTTGGGGCAGGCGCCGATCTTGGCGCTGTGCCCTTCATCACTACCTTCGATCAGGGATACGCCATCGGCAAGGCAGGTCACGCTGCAATGAAGCGGATCATGGAACTGCAGTTTCCTACCCTGGCCGCCATCAATGGGGTGGCGATCGGTGGAGGCCTGGAGATTTCGCTCTACTGCAACCATCGCACGGTTGTCCGGAGCGTGGCCGCGATCGGGTTTCCAGAGTGCTTTCTGGGGCTCGTGCCAGGTTGGGGAGGCTGCACACTGGCCACGAAGCTGCTCGGGCCGGAAAAGGCCCTCCAGATCATAATATTCAACTCCTTGAGCCAGAACCGGATGTTGAGCGGTCCGGAAGCTTTCGAGCTGGGACTTGCCGACCGGTTGTTCGACGGCGCCGAGTTCCTCGACGAATCCCTGGGCTTCCTTTTGAGCATCGTGGCTGGCGAGACCCAGGTGGAACGAACGCCTGTTTCGACCGGACAAATCGGATTGCTCATAAGCAAGGCGAAAGCCTTTGTGGACTCGAAGGTGCACGGGGCCGCTCCGGCGCCCTACCGCGCTTTGGATCTGATCCAGGGCGCCTGTTCCTGGGACGTCGAGCGCGGTTTTGAAGAAGAAAACAGGGCGCTCGGGGACCTCGTAAAGACCCGCCAATGCAAGGCTTCGATCTACTCTTTCGACCTCGTGAACCGGCACGCAAAAAAACCCCTAGGCGTTCCTGAGGCGAAGCCCCGGCCAATCGCCAAGGTGGGCGTAATCGGCGCCGGCCTTATGGCTTCACAGCTCGCACATTTTTTTATCAGCCGTCTCGGCTTGCCGGTCGTGATGAAGGACGTGCGGCAGGAGTTGGTGGACAAGGGAGTCGCCTACGTTCGCCGGCAATTTGAACAAAGCGCGCAGAAAGGCAGGATTTCTGGCGCCCATGCGGACTATCTGGGAAGATTGGTGCAAGGCACGCTGGATATGGGAGATTTTAGCGAATGCGATTTCGTAATCGAGGCAGTCTTCGAAGATATGGCGGTCAAGAAAAAGGTCTTTGCCGAAGCGGAGTCCGTAATATCGCCGGACGCCATTCTTGCCGCCAACACCTCATCGCTCAGTGTGAGCGAAATGGCCTCGGATCTTAAAAACCCGGAGCGCGTTGTTGGATTTCACTTTTTCAATCCTGTTGCTCTCATGCCCCTGGTCGAGATCGTAAAGGCCGGGAAAACGGGGGACCTCGCACTGGCCACCGCCTTCGATCTGGCCAAAAAGATGAGGAAGACCGGTCTTTTGGTGAAAGATTCCCCTGGTTTTTTGGTTAACCGCGTTCTTGTGCGCAACCTTTGCGACTGCATCGCCATGGTCGACCAGGGCGCAGGCTTTGAACAGGTGGACCAGGCGCTGATCGAACTGGGATTGCCGATGGCGCCCTTCGAATTGCTGGACATGGTCGGCCTCCCGGTCGCCTTTCACGTAAACGAGACCCTGTGTCGCGCTTTTGGCCCCGAGCGGTTTCCGTTGAGCCGGAATTTTAAAAGGCTGATCGAAGCCGGTCAGCCGAGGATCTACTCGCAAGGCGGCAAGAGCAGGAAGGTTGACAAAGAGGTGGAACGGCTCTGGGTAAAGGAGCAAAACAGGCCCTTCCACGCTGAGGAAATTCGCGAGATTGCGCTGAGCAACCTGGCTCGGGAAACCGACCTCATTTTGAAGGAAAAGATCGTGGCGGGGCCAAAGGAGGTCGATCTTGCCATGATCATGGGAGCGGGTTGGCCCTTTTTCATGGGAGGGCTCACAATGTATCTCGACCTGGCGGGCGTGACCCCGAAGACGCTACAGAAGGTCTTTTTCGGTTCGTAGTGGCGGACCAGCCGCCTAAGCGGCTTTGCAGAAGCAAAGTTCCTGCGCATCGGCCATGCATGGACCGGCGTTGTGCAAAACCGGTCCGAGTGGAATGCTGGCGCTCGCGCAGAAAGACAAGAAGGAGTGAACTCAACCGGATCGGCGGGATTCAGTAGTAGCCTTCATGCGAAGCTTTCCCTCTGAACACATAATAGCAAAAGGCGGTATAGACGAGAATGACCGGCAGGATAACGATAGTTCCAACCAGCAGAAATGACTGTGAGGAAGGCGCTGCCGCTGCCTGGCGGAAAGTCACGGCAAAGGGGACCAGCCATGGCCAGAGGCTGATGCCCAGCCCCAGGTAACCCATGAGAAAAACGCCGATGCTAAGGAAAAAGGGACGATTCTCTACACCCCTGCGCAAATCTCGCCATATAAAGATAAAAAGAGCCAGGGTCACAAGGGGCACCGGCAAAAGGTAGTAAAAATTGGGAAGAGTAAACCACAAGTCTCTTACACCCGCGTTCATTATCGGCATGCTGACGCTCACGATCCCCATGAACACTCCCACATAGCCAAGGACATAAGAGGCGCATTTTCGCGCCCAGTCATGGGTGATTCCGTCTGTTTTCATCACCAGCCAGGAAGCTCCCAGCAGTGCGTAGCCGAACAGCAGGGCCACTCCCGTCATGAAACTGTATGCATTGAGCCAGTCAAAAGGGTGGCCCGCAAAGCTTCGCCCCTCGACCTGCACCCCTCTGACAAAAGCCCCCAGGATCATGCCCTGCATGAAAGCGGCCACTATCGATCCAAAGTGGAAAGCGTAGTCCCAGACAAAGCGGGATTTGGCGGCCTTGAAGCGAAACTCGAACGCCACACCGCGAAAGATCAGACCCAGAAGCATCAGGATGACAGGCATGTAGAGCGCCGGCATCAGGATCGCATAAGCAAGCGGAAACGCAGCGAAAAGCCCCCCGCCGCTCAGCACCAGCCAGGTCTCGTTGCCGTCCCAGAAGGGTGCGATGGAGTTCATCATGCGGTCCCTGCATTCATCCGATGGCGCAAAGGGAAACAAAATGCCCACCCCCAGGTCAAAGCCGTCCAGAAGGACATACAGGAAAAGCGCCGTGACGAGCAGGCCAAACCATATGAGCGGAAGATCCAGGGTCCCCTCGAGGCTAAACATGCCGTCCCTCCTCTTCTGAAACAAGCTCGGTGATCAGGGGAGGCCCTTTGACCCCGTGCGAACCATAAACATCCGCTTCGGTCTCGGGGCCTTTTCTGATCAGCTTTATAATGTAATAGCTCCCCGCGCCGAACACGACTGCATAGGTGAGCACGAAAGCGCTGATGGATACGAGGATGGGAATGCCCTGCACCGGAGAGACGGCCTCTTTGGTCCGCATGACGCCCTGGATTATATAGGGCTGTCTGCCGATTTCAGAAACAAACCATCCCGCCAGCACGGCGGCGAATCCAACCGGGGTCATGATCATGCACCAGCGCTGAAACCATTTTGTATCGAACAAGCGCTTCCTGAAATAAAGAATCAGGGCCGTCAGGCCGGTCAGGATCATCAAAACGCCAATCCCCACCATGACGCGGAAAGCCCAGAAAACCCATAGCACCGGTGGGCGTTCGTCTTTAGGCCAGGCCTTTAAACCCTTGATCTCACCATTGAGGTCATGGGTGAGAATCAGGCTCGACAGCCTTGGAATTTCGACCGCATATTTTGTGGTTTCCTCTTCCTGGTCCGGCCATCCGAAAAGATTCATCGGCGCGCCTCGCTGGGTTTCCCACAGTCCTTCCATGGCGGCCACCTTGGCCGGCTGGTGTTTAAGCGTGTTGAGGCCGTGCCTGTCGCCGAACAGCAGTTGCATGGGGGCTACGACAATCGCCATTATCATGGCCATCCCCAAAATCACCCGCGCCTCCCTTACATGGCGGCCGCTCCACAGGTAAAATGCGCCCACGCCTCCGGCGACAAAAGCCGTGGTCAGGTAGGCGGCGGTGACCATATGGACGAAGCGGTAGGGGAAAGACGGGCTGAAAATAATCTGCAGCCAGTTTGTGGGATACAACAGGCCGTTTTCGGCAATCCGGAATCCCTGCGGCGTCTGCATCCAGCTATTGGCTGAGAGGATCCAGAACGCCGAAATCAGGGTCCCCATCGCCACAATGACTGTCGCGGCAAAATGCACCCAGCGGTTGACCCTGTTCCAGCCAAACAACATGACCCCAAGAAATGAGGCCTCCAGAAAGAATGCGCCCAGCACTTCATATCCCAGCAACGGCCCGAGAATATTTCCGGCTTTGTCTGCGAAAGCGGACCAGTTGGTCCCGAACTGGAATGACATGACCACGCCCGATACGACGCCCATGCCGAATGTGACGGCAAAGATCTTGACCCACATGTGGTATATGACCGCATAGACCGTGTTGCCGGTTTGCAGCCATCGCCATTCGAGGACGGCAAGCCAACTCGCCAGGCCGATTGTGAAGGCCGGGAAAAAGATGTGAAAAGAAAGAGTGAATGCGAACTGAATGCGTGAGAGCAGGACCGGGTCGAGGTTTTCAATCATGACCTGAGTCTCCGGTAGTTAAAAACACCGATGGATATGGATAGACGCTGATATTATTAAATACTAACGCCGTAAAAATCCGGCAGTCAGGGGCGAATCGCCGATCGCAGGTGATAAAGAAAGCATACTCCCCGGTCCCTATACTGTGCATCGGAATGCAGGAATGCAAGTCCCTGGCGTCTTGTCAACCAAGTTGTAAAGGGTGCAGACGCACAAACAGTATTGTGCTTTCAGCATTGCGAAGTATGGTTCGCGATTTGAGATTGTTTTTTGGGCCGTGTACCGGGTTTATTTCGGAGAGGACGAAAACAATATCAACGCCACCCCAAAGAATTCAGCATCTCGATTTCCTTCAGATGATAAGCCCGGCCGTAAGCCACCGTCCTCTTATGATCATGGTCTGTCGCAAGCTGCGCAACCCATTCGGCCAGCCTGGGATTGGACATAATCTTGTAACACGGGTCACAAATCGTATTTTCTATATACCGGGATGGAAGTTCGCACTTTAGCTCGGACTGCTCAATCATGGAGACTAGCTTTGAAGGACCCCAAATTCTGAGGGTGTGCAGGATGGAGTTCACTTCGGCTTTGTCGAGTATTTCAGCCAGTGAATTTTCGCGCAGATTGCCCAGCACCAGCGGATGGCGAATCGGAAGGGCAATGAGGGCCCCGATGCAGGCTATCACCTGCCCGTCCGGGAATAGAACCGGCGCTCCGGCTGCCGCGCAGCGAGACTGACATGGCGTTCCCGAAGTTCGATACCGGGAGGCGTCGATTTCCGCCAGCGCTCGGCCTGCAAGGAAAGTAGCCACCGGCTGAAGATTTTCCGGAGAGGTCAATTCATGCAAGCTCGCGAGCATCGCCTGGTGCGCCGGCGCGGCTTCGTCTTCGGCAGCCGCCAGTATCCTGAGTGATAAGCCGCACTCCTGCGCCGCAAGGATCGCATTTCTCACCCGGTCAAAAGGGATCGCCATCTGGTGATGGGCATCGGCGCTGATGCCGAGCATTTTAAGTCCTTCGAGCTTCCGCAGCACCTGGACGGCTTCATCCTGACTTTTAGCCCAAAAAGCATTCGTGACCACAGTGACGAACATCCCTGATCGAGCAGCGAAATCTATGATTTTTTTCAGCTTGTCCAAGCAGCAAAACGGTTCTCCGCCGGTTAAAGACAGGACTTTGATTCGTCCGTTTCGATAACCGGCGATCTGACCTGCCCAGTCGAGCGCCTCTTCGAGAGCAACCTCCTCTTTTCGATGCGGGCCCGCCGCTACCACGCAGTGAGGGCAAGCTACCTGGCAGCGGTATGTCATCATTAGTCCAACGTTTCTCAGGAATGAAATCTCCGGGGTCTTATCCGTTGACATTTCGCCCACCTCGCGTGTGACATTGAAACGAAGACGCCGCCCGGCCCCCGGCAGTCCTGCGTCCGAGGCGCGCAACCCCTTTCCGGCATAAGCAGCGTCTTCATAAGACCTTTCAGCTTATCTCCTCCTGCGGAACAATCACCACGGCTAATCCACTCTTGCTGAGGTCCCCCAGCCCGAGTTGGGCCAGGATTGTGTCTGGAATCATAATGATGCCGGCCTTTATTTCCGGAACAATCTGGATGTTTTCTCCCTGGAATTTTTTGATCAAGTCCAATGGGATCCTGACAACTTTTCTCGACTCTGCGGCTTGCTGTGACATAATGAATCGCCTCCTCATCAGGTCTACGTCCAATTAATGGGCTGCCGGCCGTACAAAACACGCCGCCAAAGACAGCGCCGCTCAACCTCGGCCAATCTCTCCAACATTATGGCCTGCCATGGCTGCGCCTTATAACATCAATCAACTCCTCCAACATCTTGGCCCTCCATGGGACGGGGTTCGGGTTGCTGCGCCGCACAGCCTCCATCAACTGCTCGATCATGTCGACCCTCCATGGGACGGGGTCCGGGTTCTCTCTCTCCAGTTCCGAGACCAGCAATTTCACCAGCGCCTTCCATGGACTAGGCACAGGGCCCGCTACAAGTTCCTCCAGTTTTTGAACCAGAGATCGCGGCGGCAGCGGCTGGGGGTTAAGAAACACATCATGACCATGACGGGAGGCGCTGATCCGCTCAACCAGGCGCAGTTCGGGGTAGACCTCATCCATGGCGACAATCAGCACCTGCTCTTCCTGGGTAATCCGGATACGGGAGTCGAACCAATGCGCCGGCTCTGGAGGAGGACGAAAACGCCCCAGAAAGGGATGCGCCGGTTCCTGAATAGGACGGTGTCTAGACCCGATGCGAGCCAGTTCAGCCGAAAAACTCGGGTGTGCCGGTTCCGGAGGGGGGCGGAATGAAACGCTCCCGAGTTTCAACTTGAGGGCGTCGAACCACAGAAGGTAGATGTCAAAAGCGCTTTCGCCAACAAACGCCCCGGCGCCCCCGGTTATCGGGGCCTCCAATTTCTCCATTAAAGGAGGCAGCAGCTCTTTTTCGAACAGCGTGCCTTTCAGGTGGTCTTCCCGCACAGTCAGTCGCCTGATTTTGCCTGTTTCGGCCACTTCCACAGTCACCGGCAGGCTGGCTGCGACCACAAAGCCGATCTGGCTGGAAGCACGATCGAAACCTTGATCGATAACGCCTTGGCCCGCTTCACGGATATACTTCAGAATGGCGACAAGGTCCTCGTACTGCCGAATAATTGAAACATGGGCCGGTTCGGGTGGGGGACGGAAAATGATATCCTCGGCCATAATATCCTCCTTGGTCAGTCTGGGGTTGTTTTCGCCAGGTTCATAATACGCTGCCAGTAGTGTTCCAGCCAAAATGCCCTTTGACTCAGATTGCCTTGAGACTGAGGTATCACCTCCTTTCTTCATGTTGAAGGGCCAACTGTTGTTTGAAAGTTGTGTAGGGGATGGCATATGGCGAGACGCCGAACGATTGAATGCCGTCAAACCAGTGCATTTCCGGGCCTAAAAGATCGAACTTTCCAGGGCTGGACGGCCCCCCGTAAGGCGCACATTCGGAATGGCGAGGCAGGCCGGCGGGGAACGCGGGAAGGGAACCGGGCAGACCTGCAGCCTTCGATCCCACCGTGTTGATTTCTTCCAGCCATTTGAGGAGAAACTCGCCTTTAGCCTTGAGTTCTTCGCTCCTGTTATCCACATGAGTCCGCATTTCCTTGGCGAAGACACGGATCTGCAACTCATCTGCGGGGAAGCAATCCGCCACGAAATCATAAATTTGGCATAGGCATTGGTAAGTATCCAGGTTGGTTTCCTTGACGAAATTACGCACCGCCGCCCTCAAGGTCATCGTCAACAATCCGGGTTGGAAGCGCCTCAACACCTGGAATAGAAAATCGACCTGCATATTGAGGTAATGAAGTCCCATGTCATCGAAATTGCGGTCAAAGAAGGCATAGTGGCAATTTGATGGAACGCCTCGGACTGCGGATCCCTGATTCGATAATCGAATCCGAAGTAGTCTACCAGAAGCCGGTTTTCCGCCCGCAGCTTCTCCTCCAACCCCGTCCCGGAATAGACCTCGGCGCGGCAAAAGTTAAAGGGGTTGTCCATGTGGCGCTCCATGAAGCGCAGGTTGATCAGGATATCGTCTAAGAGAGTATCGGGCTCGAACATAAGGAGGTTATATGCAACGTGCGTATCAAAATCATTGAGGACCTTCAGCGCATTGAGAATCCGGTCAACAGCGCATTTTCGGTTCAGGTGACGCAAACCCCGGACTGAGGCATTCTCCACGCCGAGGAAAACCCGAAACAGGCCCAAATCATCAAGGATGCTGATGGCCTCGGGTGTGATGCTGTCAGGACGGGCTTTAACGGCGAAAGCAATCCCTTCGACGCCTTCGCGCCGCAAAGCCGATCGTAACTGGTCAAAGCGCTGCACTGCTGTTTTCGGGTCAGGATGGAAGAAATTGTCGTCGTGGAAGTTGAAAATTCTTATGCCATGACGAAAGTACAGCCCTTTCATTTCTGCAACAAGATTTTCGATGCTTCGCAGTCGGAACTTCTTGCCCCCTCCCTGCTTATACCAGGCATTAATGCTGCAAAAGGCGCAATCGCGGTAACAGCCGCGGCTGCTGAGAACGTTGGCGATGGACTTGCCAAAATAATTCTGAAAGGTGGTGCGTTTGGGGAATGGAAGGGCATCGAGATCTTCGGGATTGCCGGTGGATGGATTAACGCTTATCGATCCGTCCGGCCTGCGGTAACACAAGCCGGGCACTCGAGAGAGATCGTCCAGGTTCTCCACCAGGTTGCACATGATATCTTCGCCTTCCCCTAGCGCCACCGAGTTGAAGGCGGTAAAATCGTGAAGCAAGCGCTCACAATTCAGGCAGGCAAAATGGCCGCCGGCTATGAGATGGCCTTGATAGCCCCGCTCTCTCAATGCTTTGGCCAACTGACAAAACTCTCTGCCTCGCCCTGTAAAAACCATGGAAAAACCGGTAACCTGAGGGTCGTATGCTGTTGCCTGCCTGACGGCTTCAGGTATGTCATGCCGCGTGTTGAAGGGAATTAATTTGACATGGTGATCTTTTTGCTCCAAAGAAGCGGCAATGTAGCGCAGACCCAGATTTTCCTCCAGTTCAGCGCCAACTAGGGCAATCTTCATGAGCGTGTCCTCCTTTGTTAACAGAAATACCTGGTGAAGTTAAATCACTACGGATGTGCATGGACATCCATACAATGGAACCTCTACAACTTGATGCTGTTACGCAGTTACTTTCACCGCAGTCTGAAAACTCGAAGGCGTATATTGAACCTAAACCAACTGATAATTAAGTTACGCTTGGGATGCCTTATGTGCATATGTCATGCCGAAATGCGCTTGCAAAAGGGCTGAGTCAAGGTGACATTTTAATGTCTATACAGTGTCAATTTAGAGCAGTGTACGAACCCAAACGCCCAATGATGCTTCCTGCGTAGATATATGAATACATCTGATGATTTGATCCAGCCATTGTCGCATGGGTGGGAAAATTACCTGAAGTCCCCACAGTTAGGGTCTTTGAGAAGAGGTGCATGGAGTGTGTGAATGAGTTCCGGATATTTCGCAATCAGTTCTGTCTCGGGCGCTTTGGATTCAGCTCTCATTTTGGCCAGAGCCCCATGCCTTTGTGTTGCTTGACGACTCGAAGAGTGCAATATCATACGTATTTCGCTCAGACTGTATGCTCCGGCCTGCAGCAGTGTAGTTAGGCGCCTGCATTTGAGTCCGTATCTCCGATGTTTTCAGGATCGGCAGATCAGTTCAGTCAGCTCCAGGTCAACTCACTCCGAAAGCCCTTGTGGAACTGGATAGAACACTCGTTTCCTTCAGTTGCATTCATTGGCATATTATTTGTACTATTTCCTGGAGGCGGGAAAATCCGGTCGCGGACTAAACTATCAAGCTTTTACTCAACTTTAAGGAGGTTCGAAGTGAAGAAACTCCTTATGGGGAGTGTGAGGTTATTTTTAAATAATTTTCACTGCATGTACTGCGTGAGAGGAAGATTGCTATGTACAAGACAAGCATAAGGCGGGGCCACAGTCTTTTTGCGCTGCTGTCGGGTTTTTTCTTTCTGTTCTTTTTCAGTTCTTCGGTTCTCGCGTCGCCGGAGGAACTTGAGGCGGTCAGACAGCAAGTCCGGAACAAGGGCGCCAGGTGGCAGGCTGATGAGACATCGATTTCAAAGCTGCCTGCGGAACAGAGGTTGATGCGCCTTGGCTTCCGGAAGGAATCCTTCAGCGTTCCGGAAGGCGCCGCCGTTCTTTCAGCCACACCTGCGGCGGGAACAACAATGCCAACGGCTTTGAATTACAATAATGACAGTTATGTGACCCAGATAAGAGATCAGGGCAACTGTGGAAGCTGCTGGGCCTTTGCGACAACCGCCGCTCTGGAATCACAATACCTGATGAGCACGAAGGGAGTTGGATGGTCTACTCTCGATCTTTCCGAGCAGATACTTTTATCGTGCAGCAACGCGGGAAACTGCTCCGATGGGGGCTATATCGACCTGGCGTCCGATTTCATCCAGAGTACCGGTCTTCCACCTGCCAGTTGCTATGCTTATACAGAGGCTGATTGGACTTCAGGTCCGGACAGCCCTTGTTCCGGCGCGGCGTGCACGTACTGGCAAAGCGATACCTACTCAATTAAGGGCTGGAAATGGGTGGCCACAAACTCCCCTACCGCCGACATCCTGAAAAGCACGCTTAATACTTATGGCCCGCTGGTCACCTCAATGAACATCTATGCTGATTTTTACTATTATAAGGAAGGCGTTTATTCTTATTCCTACGGATCGTACCAGGGCGCACACATCATTGAAATCATCGGCTATGACGACAACGAGAATTGTTTCATCGTGAAGAACAGTTGGGGCGACGGTTGGGGGGAATCGGAGCCAGGGTCCGTAACGGCGAGGGGGTTCTTCCGGATAGACTATGACCAGATCGACAAGATTGTGCAGTTTGGATACTATACGGCCGCATATGAGGGCTATAAGGGCGCTCAAAACGACTGCGCCTATTCCTTATCACCCGAGTCCGTTTCTGTTGCCTATTCCGGGGGATACGCCTACGTGACCGTAAGTTCGCAGCCAGGATGCTCCTGGAAAGCCGTGAGCAATGTAAATTGGATAAAGGCCGTATCCGGCGCAAAGGGCACTGGTGAGGGGACCCTCAGGTATTACGTGTCTGCTAACTCTACCAGTTACAGCCGGACCGGCGCATTGACCATAGCCGGACAGACCTTTACCGTAACTCAAGCGGTAAAGCGCCATTCGTTTCGGCGTTGGTGGTAAAAAGCAGTTCCGCAAACAATTAGATAATTTATTCACGCTGTTTTCAGAAGGCCGCTCAGGCTGATCTCTTGGATGCTTTTCGGAGATCGCCTTACAAGCGGCCTTCTTCTTATTGAAAGCACGAGTGAAGGACACAATCATTTCCATCTCGCTTCTGACAGCGTCCTTTCCCTTGCGTTTTTTATTCGTGTGTGGGAAGGTTCCCAGAAAAGGAGCAGGCCTATGAGATTCTCGTCGAACAACCGCAGGATATGGCTTTTTGCTGTTCTGTTTGTTCTGGTTTTCGTCGCGTCTGCGGCTGGCGTCTATGCTGAGCCGATAACCCGGCTGTCGGGGGCGCCGGATTTGGCGCCCCTCAAGAAATACTATTCTGTGCCCAACTTCGCCATTGGCGGAGAATACGACCTGGGGAAACCATCTGCCAGCGAATTGGGCGGCGCGGGCGGCGTGACCCTGGAATCGTTGGGGCGGGAACCACTTCGCCTATCCTATATAGCCGTGGGCGCCCCGGAACGCGATAAGGACGGGAAAATCGTCAACGCTGTAATCATAAGCTCTTACTACGGCGGTGACTCAGCGACCATGTACTCCTACTGGTATGATGGCCAAAAAGGGAACGCATTTGCCGAAGGCCCGGTAGTGGGACCGGGTAAACTGATCGACACTGACAAGTACTATGTAATATTCCTGGACGCTTTGGGACTCTGGGGGACCAGCAAGCCCAGCGATGGATTGGGAATGAAGTTCCCACGGTACTCGATTTTCGATTGCGTGCAGGCCAATTACCGTTTGCTCAAGGACCACCTGGGGGTCGCAAGGGTGAAACTCGCCACCGGCGTCTCGATGGGGGGCATGCAAAGCTATGTCCTGGCGGCGCTCCATCCCGATTTCGTGGATGCGATCATGCCCATCGGAGGCTGCACGGCCGCTGACCCGGTCCTGCGGTGGCTCTTTACGCTCATGACCGCTGCAATGCAGAGTGACCCGGTGTGGCGGATGACCGGCGGAGATTACTATAATTTACCGAAAGAGCAGCATCCCAACGAAGGGATGATGTTCGGATGGTCGGTTCTCGGAGAGACTGCGCAGAGTTTTGATTTCCGGGTGAAACAGCCATGGGACGAGGTAAAAAAAGAGGTTTTCTATTGGGACTCCAAGGGTGACGAAGGAGCCAACCTGATGTCGAAAGCCAGGGATTTTGACGTGGATGACCTCATTTTTCGCAATCAGGCGATCAATACGTACGATATTAACGGCCAACTCGGCCGTATCAAGGCAAAAACGCTCATCCTGCACGTTAAAAACGATCAATGGCTCAGGTACGTTCTTGCTGAAGAAGCTGCCTCAAAAATCGAGGGAGCAAAACTCGTGGGATACGAGCATCCACTGGCTCATTACGCGTCGTTCCGGGCCCCAAATGTGTCCAAAGACTCGGTGATGGCCTTTTTTAAACAGATAGGGATGAAATAGGCGGGCGTCAGCTCTGGTTTGTTACATAAGAAGAATATTTAGGGTTAAATGACCGCGCGCTTAAACAGCAGGGATCGGCTCAGCATCACCCTCATATGGAGTTCTAAAAGCCTCTGGGAGAAAAGTCTTTGATTCATCCGCCATTCGCCATGTAGCCCACAATAATGCTTGTGCGTTTAGTAAAGGCGTCCAGGTTCTTTTCCTGCATCCTCCTCCATGGCGCGACATTCCTCCAAGAAATTAGAAAGAACGTCCTTCCATCCGATCCCGATATTCTGTGGCGGCGTCTCGAACCCCGGTTTAATAACGCGGCCCGTTTTCCTGCCAGTCCAGACAACCTTGAATCGTCCAGCCGAGAACGCCGGGTAAATTTCTCTCGTAAAGTCCAAAGTTATCGCGCATAAGCATCGAGCGTGCTATAGACTCATTTGCTCCGTCGAGACGCTTGATTCCAGGGCTCGATTTCCCGGCAATACGCCGGCTTGTTAGGATCGGTCGTTTATTTTGGAGGGAATCCGAATGTTTCTGTCTGTCGCTTTGACCCTGCTTCCAATCTTATTGATCGTTTTCTTGATGACCAAAAAGGAGTACGCGGCTGATTCAAGTGGCGCCCTTGGATTGTTCTTGACGATCGGCATTGCATATTTTTCCTTTAACACCACCCTGGAAGTCGGACTGAGGTCTTCTGCAGCCGGCATCATTGCCTCTTTTCCCGTCTCTTTGATGGTCCTCACCTCTATATTCCAGATCAGCTTCATGGAGGCGACCGGTGCGCTCAGAAGAATTGCCGTGTTCGTTAAAACCTTTGCATCTGTCGATAGAACCGTACAGATAATGCTGATCAACATGGGCGCGGGCACCCTCCTGGTCTCGGTCGGCGCCACGCCTGTATCCATTTTGCCTCCTATTCTGGTCGCTTTGGGGTACTCGAATTATGTGGCGGTCGCCTTGCCGGCCATTGGATTTGACGCCCTTTGCACATTTGCGCTCCTTGGCGCGCCTCTTGTTGTGTACTCGGACCTCACCGGCACGACTCTTGTGCGATCTGCCCAGGTCTTTTCGCAGTTTCTGCCGGTTGTATCCACACTAATTGGATTCGGCATGCTGTGGATAGTCGGGGGGTGGCAATTTGTTAAGAAAGGCTTCAAACCGTGCATGATTGCAGGACTGGTGAACGGTGGGGTGGCCATTGCCGTGAGCCATATTGCGCTTCTGGCGTCCGGGGTTGTCTTGACCGGGGTCATTGCGGGTTTTTGCACGATGGTCGCGATGCTCCTGTATTTGAAGCTGCTTGGAAAACCCGTGATAGATCGATCTGCTTTGACGGATGAAGATCGGCAAGTGGAAAAGCAAATGTCCCTGCTCACTGCTCTCTCCCCCTGGGTTATTTTGATTATCGCCGCTTTTGCCATCAACTTTTATCCACCCTGGTTCAAGTTGCTCTATAACGATTTCGCCATGCCCGTATCCGTAATTCCAGGTCAACTCATAAAGACAAGAGTGCTATGGAATGCCTACACCTGGGTGTTGATCAGCACCATCCTGGCGGCCTTGTTCATCAAGCCGACTCGAAAGTCCATGCAAGTAACGCTCTCGAAGTGGATGATGAGGGCGCCCAGGCCCACATTTTCCGCCGCTGTTTTCTTTGGGATTGCCTTTGTGATGAACAATTCAGGCATGCAGAATGTCGAACCGGCCTGGAAGGTCATCGATCCCTCATCAAACATGATCTATGTCCTCTCAGAGGCGTCGGCCAAGGTTTTTGGCGGACTTTATCCCTTTATTAGCGGCTACCTTGGCCTCTTCGGAGGATTTCTGAGCGGCAGTGAAGCCTCAACTATAGCAATGTTCACCAAATACCACATCCTCACTTCCAGGTTTCTCCATGTGGACGCCTTGATCGTCACTGCCGTCACAGCGATCGGAGGGGGTCTTGCCAGCGTCATCTCTCCGGCGAAGCTTCAAAATGCCGCGGCCACTATCGATGCCCTGGGGATCGAGAGCCAGGTTATCAAAACTGCGTTTAAAATCTCTGCCCTGATTACTCTCGTTGCATCGATCATGGCGTTGTTTTTGGCTTGACTTGGAATGTTAGACGATCAGGACTCAAATGTTAGAACCTGCGGTCTTGTTCTCCCTGCTGTGTGAGGCCAAGTATGCGGCGCACGTCGGACTGTCCGCAATTCTTCGACGGTCGTGGGTCGCGCGTCCGGATCGGCCGCCGCAGCGGCATCGATTTCTTCCTCTGTCATCGGACGCTTGGGGATTTCGAGAAAGGGCCGTTCGCACCGGAATGGCGAACAACGGCTCATCCCATGACGCCTATGAGCTTAAGTCAACAACATTGAGGTCTGGGCAGGGCTATTTTGGAACACTGAAAGGCTTGATAGGTCCAATTGCTTTTTCGCCCCCTTCGTTTTTCTTCTCCGGGGACTCGAGGATGATTTCGTTTTCACGGACCCAGCCAAGTTCCTGGCGAACGAGTTTTTCCTGTGCTTTAGAGCTGGTCTTGAGGGACTGAATCATTTCGAAGAGTTTCTGGTTCTCAATCCTGAGTTTGAGCACCTTTTCCTCGAGTTCCCTCACCTGTTGGTCTTGCTTCCTGTAGCCGGGAATTCCGCTGGAGGAAAACGCGATTGTTAGGATTAAAACAATGTTCAGACCCAGTAGAATGCCAACCAGAAGCCTGGCGACATAGACGCCCTTGACGCTGAACCTGGGCTTTGCCTCTTTTTGCAGGTACCTGTTGGTCTGTGTCGGTCGGCTCATTGTCAAACCTGAGTGTTGAGCGATTGAGGGCCGCTTTGAGGTATCCGCACGGAAGGGAAAAGCTTCGGATCTGTGTGAGGAATGAAAAGGGCCCCTCGAAACTCATTCATTAGCTCGATATTGACGTTGAGTTCAATGTAGGTAACCATGTCTCGAACTTTTTGGGCTTCCGCCAAAAGTGTTCGGTTGCACATGAGCATGCTGGCCCCCAGAAGGCTCGAGTTCCCGATCCCATGGTATGTTTCCAGTGGTAAATCCGGAATCATGCCTATTCGAACCGCCATTTCGGGATCTATATGATTGCCGAAGTTTCCAGCTATATAAATATTCTTTAAATCACCGAAGCTGAGTCCTACCTTTCGGCAGATGAGCGATAGTATAGTGTACATCGCCGCTTTTGACTTCAAAAAAATACCGATGTCGATCTCAGATATGAGCATCTCACGTCCGTCGCCGGTCTGAGAAGAAAGAGCGAGCACATAAGCCGGGCCATCCGGGGTGTTTCTCAGGCGCGGGCATCTGAGCCCCGTGCTGAATTTTCCCTGGATGTTCAGGATTTTCGACGAAAACATCTCGGCCACAAGTTCTATCAGGCCGGACCCGCATACGCCCGATGCTTTCCCGCCTCCGATTACCCGAAAATCGGGATCCAGTGTCTTCCTGTCGATCCTCACCTTGTCGATTGCCCCGCTAACAGCCTGCATTCCGCGCTCCACAACCCCGCCCTCGAGGGCTGGACCGGCCGCACCCGCGCATGCCATCAGCCACTCGCTGTTGCCCAGCACGATCTCGGCATTTGTTCCGACGTCTATGAGCATCTGGATGCCCGTCGATCTGTTCAGACCCGATGCGATCACCCCTGAGATAATATCGCCCCCAACGTATGAGCCGACATTGGGGAAAAGATAGAGCAGCGCGTTAGGGAAAAAATCGAACCCAAGCTCTTTTGCGCGGACTATCGGGAAAGTGTTTGCTGCTGGAATGTAAGGTTCACGGCATATGTTCGACGGGTCAAGGCCCCAGAAGAAATGGCTCATCGCGGTGTTTCCTGCGCAGGATACGGCGTAGATGCAATGAGCACGGATCCCTGAATCCTCGATCATTTTGAGCATCGCATCCGAACAGGCTTTGACCAGCGAGTCCCGAAGGAGAGCTAAGCCTTCTTGATCCCGGGCAAATATGATCCGGCTCAGGATATCCTCCCCCCAAACCGCCTGGGGATTTTTCTCAGAGACCTCTCGGATGACCTTTTTGCGGGCGATGTCGATGAGCTGGAAAACCAGGCGGGAGGTGCCCAGGTCCAGGGCAAATCCGAAAACGGCCGAATCGGGCGACCGGGCGACTACGTCCAGGACCTCCCAGTGTGTGCCGGTGTATCCCACCACCGCACGGAAGCACAGATCGTTTCCGCGTATTTTCCTGACTAACTTATTCATTTTGCCGGGCGCAATTTGAACGGGGGAACGCCCCAGTTGACCAAGAGTTCGGGCGAGCCTGTCAAGGTCTGCGGTATTGTCGTTCAGGCTTGGCGCAGGCAGATCGACCGCGATTGATTCAATCAGAGGGTGGTTTTCGAGCTTGACTGGGACATCAAAATCGGTTCTATGCAAAAACTTGCCTTTCTTTACGCCCCCAAACAGGTTATTACCAATCGTAAGAGAGGTGAGAACGGGACGTGGAGCTTGTGACAAAGTTCATTTTCTTAACGTCTTATTTACACTCGAAAATCAGTTGACACGATAATCGATTTTTCATAGTTTTACAATTACTTGAGCAATTGTTAGCTGTCAGGTTCTGTTCTTCTTGCTCCCGCGATTAATCCCCCGCTATTCCACCGTATTTTCCGCCTGACTGGTGGACGGATTCATTCTACAGGAATCCCTTGGATTCCCGGACTTTTGGCAGAGGGCCATCACAGGAGCCTGCGTTTATGGAAGACATTCAAATCAAAGAGCTGGTTGAATACATTGCGCGTTGTCTTGCGGAACATCCCGAACAGATTGTAGTTAAAGAGATTACCGGACAGCAGATATCCGTGCTGGAATTGCGGGCGGCCAAAGATGACCTTGGAAAGATAATCGGCAAAGAAGGCCGAAACGCCCATGCAATGCGAACGATCATGAACGCGGCCGCTACGAAACTGAAGAAACGTGCTGTGCTGGAAATTCTCGAATAATGGCGTCGCCCCGGAGGGCGTACATGAAAGAGACACCATCGAGTTATTCCCAACCAGGGGCTGTGGATCCTCCGAAGTGTTTCGGCGACGGGGACAAGGTGTGTCCTATTGACGAAGAGGGGATAGTGCAGCCTGAGCACGGATGCATCCCATGTCCTTTCCTGAGAGCCTGTATCCAGGAGGTGATGGTCGGGCGGGGAAAGCTCAGGATAGTTGAGGACCCCCCCAGCTCGAAAGTGGCCAATTTTTTCAAACGCTGGTCAGATCGAAAACTGAAGAACAACGGGTGAGCAGGTCAATTCACCTGTCCAAGGATATACCGGATTTTGCTTGAACATGACGGATGCTCCGGCATATAAGATGATCGCCCTTTGGAGGTGGTTATGGCATGGAATCCGTTGTGAACCCCGTCTCAGTTTTTCCTTCGGCGCCTGTCTGTCGCCAAACGGACCTCGATCTCTCGATAATCATTCCTACCCGTAGCGAACGAGAAAACCTTCCCGTCATCATTGGAAAGCTTCAGGAAGTAATGGAGGGCCGCCACTACGAGATCGTCATAGTGGATGACGACTCCGAGGATGGCACCTGGCAGGTTGCAGAAGAGTTTTCCCACCGGTATCGCAATATCAGGGTGATCCGCCGGATCAACAGAAAGGGGTTGAGTTCTGCGATAACCGAAGGTTTCCTCCTGGGCCAGGGCGAATATGTCGCCGTCCTCGATGCCGACCTTCAGCACGATCACACACTCATAGGCGTCATGCTTGACGAAGTAGGCGACTGCGACCTCGTAATAGGCTCAAGGTACATGAACCAAAAATCGGTGCCCGGCTGGGACTCGTGGAGGTCCAGGCTCAGCAGGGCCGGCACCATTATGGCTCAAAAGCTGCTGAAACAGGATATCTCCGACCCGATGAGCGGCTTTTTCATGATCCGCCGCAAAATTATACAGGAAATAGCCCCACAGCTCTTCGAACAGGGTTACAAAATCCTGTTCGATATACTGCTCAAACGCCCCGACCTGAAGGTCAAGGAGTTGCCTTACGAATTCAAGGCTCGCTTGTATGGGACCAGTAAACTGACGGCCGCAGTGATTTTCGATTTTGCCGACCTTTTGATTTCACGGGCCATTCCTTCAAGGTTCAACTTTCAGTTCATCCGGTATGGGGCGGTTGGGGCCTCGGGCGTTGTGATACATTTGTTCACCCTCTATCTGCTCTACGTCGTGATGGGCTTACGTTATCCCGTCTGTCTTGTCTTTGCGATCGAAACGGCAATGGTTTCCAACTACACCTTGAATAATCGGTGGACCTTCAAGGAACATCGGTTTCTGGGATTGCAATGGTGGAAAGGACTTTTCAAATTCAATCTGGCATGCATGGTGGGAAACGCGCTTAATCTTGTGATTGGCTGGTATCTGGTCGAAAAAACCGTCCCCTGGTTTTATGCAAGCGTTCTTGGCATATGGGTGGGGACGAGTTGGAACTATCTGTCAAACAGGTTTTTCACCTGGGGGGGGAACCGCTAGAAACATGGGTCAATCGGTGAATAACCTCTTTTGCCTGTTCACCGGTTGCGGCCCTGCGGGCTGGTGTAGGCGTTGATGGCCTGGCTGGTTCTGGACAGACTCTGGAGCCTGGCCGCCACCCGGTTGTTTTTCCTTTCCAGGATCTCAAGGCAAACTTGAGTTCGGGTATAAAGGTCCCGCATTTTTTCAAGCACTTCGTTTCGGGCCACCGGCGAGTTTTTCAGTTTCTGCGGCATAAGTCGCTTTAGGTCATCGAGGCGCCTGACGCATGCGTCAGAAAGCGCCTTAGCGTCCACCTGCGGATCCTTTTCGAATTCTGCAAGCTGCGCGGTAAATTTCAGGAGTTGGTCCAGAATGGATTCAGCCTGATCCATCCAGCACGATCCGTTGCTTTCCATCACTGAATCCTATGCTGAAGCCTGCCAGTTTCGAGGAAGAAGGCCTGTTTTAACCGGAGTCTGGGCCGGGCTCAGCTTGAGCGCTGCCCAACTGTCCCTGAGTTGGGAAAGGATCCTGACCAGATGGGTATAGATGGCGGTATTCCCGCGGCTGTTTATGCCGATCAACTGCCTGAGAATGAAATTGTAAAGCCGATTGAGGTTCCGGGCTATATCTCCGCCCCTTTCATAGTCGAGGCCCACCAGGAGTTCCGTGATTATGTCCTGGGCATGCCTGATTTTCCGGTAGGCCTCATTCATTTCGCGCCTTTCGTGAAGCTCTTTGGCTTGCGTGAGGTCATTAATCGCCGCGTCATAGCACAAAATGATCAGTTGGAGCGGGTCAGCGGTTTCAATTGCTGTTCGGTGATAAATGTTGGAAGCTTGGATTTGGACCATCTGAACTCTCCTGGAAAAGTGTCGGTTTTTTGAATAATTGAGGAAATCCTGCCTCGAATGGAATAATTTTGAGTATTCAAATAACCCCGTATTGGATTTAAGTTTCGCCACTGGGCATTCACTCGCCATATCCTCGCCACGGGTTGCTCATGTACCTAAAATATCGTCTCGGCGCCGGGAAATCTTTACGGTTTTTTCACTGGCATCTCCCCCCCTCCTCCAGGCGCAGGCAGAAGTATTCCATCCCGGCTTCATCTTTGCAATTGACCTTATCCACCCTCATTGGATAGATTACACCATCATGAAAAGGACTCTCTACGCCTATGTTCTTCGCGAACAATATCCCCCGGTGCTCATCTGCCTGGCCGGCACCGTCTTCGTGCTCATCACGGGGCAGCTTCTCCAGCTCATGCGTATTCTTTTCGCCTCCTCGTGCAGCTTGAAAGACGCCGTCGAATTAATCCTTTTCGCCATGCCGAGGCTCATTTTGTATGCGGCCCCGATGTCGGCCCTGCTGGGGGTTATGCTTGCTTTCGTGCGCCTGAACAGCGATAATGAACTGGTCGCCTTCCGGGCGGCTGGAACCGGTTTTCTCGGCTTTCTGCCGCCGGTGCTCGGAGTGCTTGGCATTGCATGCGCACTCTCGTTTGCAAATGCCATTTGGGTCCTGCCTGTGACAAACCATGCGTTCGAACTGAAGCTGAGGTCGCTTGGCCGCTCCTCCATCCCGTCGCTGCTCGAAGAGGGCGTCTTTATTACTGCTATTCCAAAACTGGTCCTCTTTTTCAGGTCTGTTGACCGCTCGGACTTTACGATCAACGGAATTTTCATCCAGGATCAGAGACAACCGAATGAAAAGGCTACAATAGCGGCCCAGACCGCCCAGGTCGATATTCCGTCGGACGCCCACGCCATCACTTTCAAGCTTGCAAACGGCATGATAACCCGCGCCGCCAATGACTTGAAACAGGCCCAGGCCGTCACGTTCAAAAACTACGACTTTATTCTCTCGATGGACGAAATCATGGGGGTGGTAGATACTACAGCCAGGAAAAGAAGTGAGATGAACCTGGCTCAGATCTACAGTAGGCTGAAAAACGCTGCAGACAAAGCAACGGTAGTATTCTGGAGTCTTGAGCTGCACCAGAGGATCGCTTTCCCTTCAGCCTGCCTGCTTCTAGGATTGCTTGGACCTCCACTTGGCTCACTTTTCCGGCAGAGGGGCCGAATGACGGGCATTACGATCGGGGTGGGAATTTTCCTCGCTTATTACGTTTTGCTCTCCGCCGGGAAGACACTCGGCGAAAGCAACATGGTTTCACCTTTTTTTGCCGTCTGGACCCCTAACCTGCTCAGCTTGGCCCTGGTCATCTATCTGTGGACAAAGATGCACAGGGAGACGCCCTTTTTCCTGGCCTTGCTCGGGCGGCCGCTTGCACTTCTTCGGCGCGCAGGCCCCGGCGCCCGCAAACATGGGGCAGTCGCGCGTTGAAAATAATCCCCAGATACGTCCTGAAACATTTTCTGCCCGTCTACGTGCTGGCCGCTGTCAGCTTCGCCGGGATTTACCTGGTCGTCGATTTTTTCGAGCGGGTGGAACGCATGCTGGATAATCACCTCACGTTCCGGGAGATTTACACCTACTTTTTATTCAAAATTCCCATGATCTTAACCCAGGGCATCCCAATGGCGGCCCTGCTTTCAGCGATCATCGCACTTGGGATGCTCAAGCGGAACCGGGAACTGATCGCAATGGAGACCGCCGGCGTCAACCCCTCTTATTATACCGCGCCGATCGCAGTTGCGGCGCTCGTGCTTTCCCTATTCCATTTTTGTGTAGCGGAATTCGTTGCGCGTCCCCTCAACCAGAAATTGGAAGAAACCTGGGCGGTCAGGGTGGAACACCGGAAGCCGGCGCCCTGGAAGAACCCGGAAAACATTTGGTTCCGCAATCAGAATACCATCTACCAGATCTGGCTCTACGACGCGCAGAAAAATGTCATGCAGAAAGCGTCTATATTTTTTCTGGATCCCGGCTTCAACCTGGTCCAGAGAATAGACGCGCAGCGTGTATCATGGACCAATCCAGGGTGGCTTGCGGAGGACGGCCTCATCATAAGCTTCCGCGATGGAAATAAGGAGCAGCAGTGGTTCGAGCGAAAACAGCTCGATTTGAAAGTTACACCAGGCGACTTCAAAGCGGGCGAAGCCGTTCCGAGGTTCCTCAAGTGGACAGATCTGCACCGCTACGTGGAAAAATTAGAGGGGGAGGGATTCAGCTCGACCCCTTACAGGGTTGACCTGCACTTGCGGTTTGCAGCGCCTCTCGCCACGCTTATCCTGACTTTGCTCGGGACCCTCATAGCTCTGAGGCAGGGGCTCCACGAAGGAATGGCGGCCGGTGTCGGCATTTCGCTCTTTATAGCTTTCGCTTTCGTCGCCATATCGAACGTCGGAAGCTCGCTCGCCTTCGCCGGCTCTCTGCCGCCTTTCCTGGGGGTGTGGGCTGGAAACGTAATTTTTGCCGCCCTGTTTTGTTATTTCTGGATCAGAAGGTCGGCGTAGCCAACGCAGATCGCAAAGTTGACCGGATCACGCCCCGCCCGTGCCTGCGCCGGCCAGGATGGTCGTTCCCGGCAAAGGGGTGAAAACTCTTTGCGCGAGTTCCTGGTCCAGCATATAAAGACCACCACCCTCGCTTCCAACCAGCTTCAGTTTCTGGACAATATTGTCTGCGCTGGTTTCTTCCTCGACCTGCTCCGTTATGAACCACTGGAGGAAATTGCTTGTCGCATGGTCTTTTTCTTCCGTTGCGATGTTCACCAGGTCGTAAATCAGGCCCGTCACCTTGACTTCATGATCGTAAACCGCTTCGAAAGCGCGAAGCGGCGAATCCCACGAGGTCTGAGGACCTTCGATCGCCTTGAGGTCAACCTTGCCGCCCCGCTCGTTTACGAAGTTGAAAAACTTCATGGCATGAGTCAACTCCTCGAGCGCCTGTACTTCCATCCACCTGGCGAACCCGTCGTAGCTCAGCCGTTTGAAATAAGAAGCCATTGAAAGATAGAGGTAAGAGGAATAAAGCTCCGCATTTATCTGCCCGTTCAACGCATTTCTTATTTTCTCATTCATTTTTCCCTCCTGATTTTACGCATGATCCTTAAGTTGACGATCCGGAAATACTCCGGCGCTTTCCCCCTGGGCATCTCAATTTATGCATCATTGCGGAGCAGTCAATTTCCGCGGTCTTCAACATGGGGGATTTCAAGAATCGGAGGTCATAAAAAAGCGTTCAGACGGCAAACGAGGACCTATGGTCCAAATTCCCTGCCTAAACTTTGGGGCTAAGCCCTGTCCGATTCCCGGCTGAGCGCGCCCGAAAGACATGAATCGCTACGGCGGTCCCAAGAAGCAGGAAAAGGAAGTCGAGTGCGAGAGGCCATACAATGTGCTGCGGCGCTGCGGCTTTGACGCTGAAGCATCCGCAGTTTATATCGATTCCACGCGCAACAGTGGAACAAAGCGCCCCCAGGAAGGCGAGCAGGAGCAAATTGGCGAGGACGGCGGCGCCCGGCAAACACCAACCGCACAGGATGAATAACCCCAGGATCGCCTCCAGCCAGGGGAGCACAATAGCCACACTATTTATCAACTGGCCGGGAAGGATTTGGTAGTTAGAGACTATTTTGGCGAATTCGGCGGGATGGGCTATCTTGTCGATGCTCGCAGCGATGAAAATAACCCCGAGAAGCAGGCGTGCGCATAGGAAAAAATATTTGCTGGTGCGGGATTCCATTTTACATTATCTCAATACCGACGCAGGAGTCCCCCTCAACACCAGTTGGGCCGCCAGGACCGCCGCCAGCAGCGCGGCCGCGCACACGAGCGGGAAAGATGCTGCAAGGGTAAGCCAGTCAACTGAATAGATGAAAGTCCATCCGAAAGATTGTTTGTTTATCACGAAAATCAACAGAACCGATAGAATAAAGCCGCACGCAAGGCCGAGCGCCTCGCCCATCAAAACCATCGTCAGGGCTTCCCAGCCGATTACGGCCCTTATCTGAGCGGCGCTCGCGCCGGTAGCTATCATTGTCTGAAACTGCCTGGCGCGCTCCAGCACCAGAATAGTCAATGTGGTCGCCACACCGAGCGCTGATATCACAAGGGAGATGAAAAGCAGCGCTGTGGTTACCGCGAATGTTTCGTCGAATATCTGGAGTATGTCGAGGCGCAGGTCCGATCCCGCACTGGCCTCGATGCTTTCGCCCCATTGGGCGGCGCTGAGGAGAATGCGGTTTCTGAGGCCGACGATCCTCCGGCCCAGGCCTGCGCCCCTGTCGTTTACAAATATAATCGCGCCGGTCCATCGACTGTCTGCCGTTGCGTGCTCAAAAAAAGAGAGGGAGCAATATACGACCCTGCCCCGCGTCCGGTAGTCCCGGATAATCCCTAGAATCGGCATGTCGAGTTCAACGGATTCGACGACCGTTTTGAACCGTTGTCCAACCCGCAATCCTGTCTGGTTCGAAAAAACCTCCGAAACAACGACGCCTTTTCCCTCATTTAACGCTGAGGCGACGCTCGCAGGGGCGCCTTCAATGAAAATGAAACCGGAGCGGCGCAGGTAGCTCACGGTGTCAATTGGTTCGAGCAGGTAGGGGATAGCGCCGTAGTTCAAGAGTATCCGGCGGTAGGGGACCACCTCCGCCTCGCTGCGTAATTCCTCGAGGCCGGCTGCAATTTCAGGTGGAAGCGAGTCGCGGTAACTGTTTATTTCGGACATCTTCGCCCGCACGTAAAGGTCGCCGTTTATGCTTTGGTGTATCCAGGCGGAAACGGAGTCCCTGAAGCTGTGGATCATAATGACCAGCGCCGAGAAAAGCCCGATCGCCGTTATGAGCGCCCCCACCGAGATGGCGACCCTGGCCCCGGCGCTTCTAAGATAGCTGGTCCCGAGGTATGTGGTCTCACCGAGGCCGGCCCTTAGCACGATGGGAGGCAAATGGGTTCCTGCGGCTTTCAGGATAATCGGTGAGAAAAGAGAAAAGCCCAGAAACAGAGAAAAAGTAGCCATGTATCCGGAGACAGGGATTGCGGAAAACGCCGGCGCCCGGGCAAGCGGCCAGACGGCCGCCGCAAGAAACAATCCGAGAATGGAAAGCCGCCTGATGAGGTTCGCCTCGTCCCGGGAAGATGCTTCCCGCATAAGCAGCGCCTCCCGCGCCCGGACCCTTGAAGCCTCAAAGGCGGGCTGACATGCCGCCAACACCGCCACCAGCAGGGTTATGGCAAAAGACAGGAGCAATTCCCATCCGGTAAGTCCGAGATCTTCCACGTTCACCCGCGCGAAAAGGTGAGATACGGTCAAGCTGACGTAGCCGACCAGTTTTTTGGTCATGAAAAGGCCTGCGGGGACTGCCAGCGCCCAGCCCACAATTCCAAAAAAGCAACCTTCGGCGATGAATAACAGGAAAACCGCACGCGAGGAGGCGCCAACCGAGCGTAGAATGGCAAGCTCCTTTCGCCTTGAGGTCGCGTGGAGCGAAATCAGGCTGTAAACCAGGAACATGCCCACGAAGAGCGAAACGAAACTCAGGACCGAGAGGTTCATCTGGTAGGCCCGGATCATCACAAGGCCGGTTTCTTTCGCCTCCGAGGGCTGCGCAAGTTCGGCCCCCGCCGGGAGCAGGGCTTTTACCCTGTCCAGCTTGTCTGCGGTCAGGGGGCGGGTGAAAATAAGGTCGATGCGGTCGACTTCTCCGTATACTCCAGTGAATTCCTGGAAAGTGGCGATGTCGGCAATGGCGATATTTCCCCTCTCGAGGGCGCCCGGTCCCTCCGAGGCAAGTTCGCCCAGCACTACAAAAGAGCCTGCGGAGGCAACGCCCTGCAGGCGAACAGACTCGCCTGCGCGAACTCCGCTTTTTTGTAAAAATCTCTTTGAGGCGATCATGGTGAAAGGATCGCCGATAAGGCGGAGCCACATGCGAACATCTTTCCGCGAATCGGACGGCTCGGATTTCCATGTCCTCAAGGGCCGCTCAAGTATTGGATCGACTCCGAACAGGAGCAGCGGTTCGTCGCTTCCTTCCACCCGAACGTAGGCTGACATGAGAGGAGATACGGCGATGAGGTCAGGCGAGTTGAACAGGACGGATACAAGCTCTTCGGGCAGACGCCCTCCTGGAAGCGTCACGGTCCGGTCCGCCCTGCCCGAAATCGCGTCCATACCCTTTGCGAAGGACTGGACCGAAGCATTGGCGGCCAGGCGCACACTGGTAAAGACGGCCGCCCCGAGGCTGATCCCCGCCAGCACCACAACCGTTCGCCACGCATGGCCTCTCAGTTCACGGAAGCTGAACCAGACCCAAAGGCGAAAGAAGCCCCGCATCTAGCTCTCCACTATGGCGCCGTCTTTTAGCACCAGCCTCGCCGTGCAGTAGCGATCGGCCAGGGAGCTATGGGTGGCGATGATAACCGTCCGGCGAAGATCGCGGTTAAGCTTTGCCAGAAGCTCGATCACTGCTGTCGCGTTTTTGCTGTCGAGGTTGCCTGTAGGTTCGTCTGCAAGAATTACGGAGGGGTCGTTTATAAGGGAGCGGGCAATGGCGCTCCGCTGCATCTCGCCCCCCGAGAGCTGGGAAGGAAAGTGGTTCGCGCGCTTGTCCATCCCGAGCCAACTGAGGAGATCCGCCGCGCGTTTGGCCGCCGCCGGGCGCCCCTCTCCCGCCAGGAGGGCGGGGAGGCTTACATTCTCGATCACTGTGAGCGTCGGCAGAAGATTAAAGAACTGAAAGACGATTCCAACCGATCTTCTGCGGAATTCGGTGAGTTCGCCGGCTGAGGCGCTTTCGAGCTTAAGCCCCGATACGGTCAGGCTGCCGCTTGTCGGGCGGTCCAATCCGGCCAGAAGCGAAAGCAGCGTGCTCTTGCCCGAACCGCTTTCACCCTTTATCAGGACCATTTCTCCATGTGAAATTTCGAGATCGATTTCGCACACTCCTACGACCTCGACCCTGCCCATGGGATAGATTCGGGTGATTTTTTCAGCCACAACATCCAGCATTCGACATCCTCTATCACGGCCCGCAAACCCCGCATCTTGCGCAATTTAGCTCCGGCCGGCATTCGGGGCTCTCCTTTTCCTCAAGAGCACGCTGGTATTCCTCCCACAGGAATTTACGCTCGATCCCGTTGTCTATCACCTCCCAGGGGAATTTTTCCTCACGCTCCCGCTCCCTCATAACCCAGAAGTCAGGGTTTAAAGGAGAACTGCGCATTGCCTGACGCCAGTTGAGCCCATCGAGTCCGACTTTCTCCAAAAAATAGGAAACCCTGCGGTCTCCCCTGGACAGGAGCGCCTGAACGTACGCCCACTTCGGCATGTCGAAATGGACCCGGATGTTGGGTACTTTCCCCAGGGCTTTCTGAATCCATTTGGCTTTTGTCTTAAGCTCCCCCACTCCTGCGAAAGCCGTCCACTGAAACGGCGTAAAAGGCTTCGGAACAAAGGAATTTACGCTTAGCGTAATGGTTCCAAGCCGTGTTTTACCGCGGCTTGCGTACAGTACATGATGGCGGATCCCTTTTGCAATCTCGACGATCGCCTCCAGGTCTTCGCCGGTTTCGGTCGGGAGCCCTATCATAAAGTAGAGCTTGATATTCAGGATTCCCTTTTGGGCCAGGATTTCGACTGCGTTGTATATCTGATCTTCCGACAAATTCTTGTTGATAACCCGCCTGAGCCTCTCCGACCCCGCCTCGGGGGCGATTGCAACTGCCTGGCGCCCGCTCGATTCCAGCGCTGAAACGATTTGGGCGTTAAGCGCATCCGCCCGGAGCGAAGAAAAGGAAAGGGAGGCCCCCCGTTCGAGCAGTGAAGAACATAGGTGGACTATCTCCGGGTGATCGGACACCGCAGCGCTCACGAGGCCTATCCTTTTTGTGCCGGAGTTTTCAGGGCCGGCGGCCTGCAGCAGCTCATGCAAACCGTGATAGCGGACCGGCCGATAGATGAATCCAGCGGCGCAAAACCGGCATCCGCGTCCACACCCCCTCCCGATCTCGAGCAGAAGCACGTCGTTGAATTCGGTATTGGCCGTGAGCACGGCAGTCCTGCATGGAGGACTTCTTGAAAGATCGGCCTTCCTGCTGGCGACCCTTTCCGGAAGGCCGCAGCCATCAAGTGGGCGAATAGAATCCAGGGTTCCGTCCGAATTGAACACAGGCTCATAAAAAGAGGGAACATAGATTCCCTCTACCGACTGCCCCATCTTTCTTAAAATTTCAGAGCGGCCGATAGAGCTATGTTCCAATTGCTTCCAAAAGTCGATAAAATCGGGCAGCAGCGATTCCGCCTCTCCAATGAATATAAAATCCAAAAAAGGGGCAAGGGGCTCGGGATTGAGGAAAAGCGCCACTCCGCCTCCCGCGACCAGGGGGTGCGCTGAGGTCCGGTCTCGCGCCCGAGCGGGAATTGCAGCAAGCTGAAGCATTTCGATAAGATTTGTGTAATCGTTTTCATAAGCGACGGAGAAGGCGACCAAGTCAAAATCGAGAAGCGGCCTTTGAGATTCGACCGACAGCAGGCCTCCGGGAGATTGTCTGAGCATGGCCAGATCTTCGGGCTCCGGGTAGAATACACGCTCGCACACTACGGTTTCAAACCGGTTTAGAGCGTCATAGACGAACTGGAACCCAAGATTGGACATCCCCACGCCATAGCGGTTCGGAAAGGCCAGGGCGATGCGTATCTTGCCTCCCCAGTCCTTCAGGATGGTCCCCTTTTCGCCTTCCAGCCATTTTTGATACCGCTGTTTGAGCTTCCAAAGCATATTTTTATCCTCACGAGCAGTATATCGCAGCCTGAATTTTTTTTCCAAACGGCAATGAGAAACGGCGATCGAAGCGCCAAAATGTGTGGGCATTGAGGAATTGCGAATTTATTGATCCAGGGATTAAAACGAATCGAGTAAATCCGCACTGAGGGGACGGAGGGCCACTGCTCAAATAATACATCGGGGCTCCTATCTGGGCAATGTGTGTGCAACGCTGCGCGCGGCGCCGTGTACACTCTGGACCGAGCCGCCAAGTGGCGGCGGGCAGAAGAAAAGGGGTAACACCACATTAATGTGGGAATGAAACAAGGGGTCAGGCCTTGAAAAAGGAATTTGTAAATTTTTAAAACTGCTTGACCAGCCTGCACTCAAGATGGCAAATGACCTCTCTGGGCTCTATTCTCCAGCGAGACGCTCGCCATCATTTCACTCAAGAGTTTTATGACGTTCCACCTCACCCATTTTCCCTTTTTCAAGGCCTGACCCCTTTCTTTCACTGCTGAAAAAAAATATCCACTCTGCGTCGTGCGAGCGCGTAGCGGGCAGGCCTACCGCGCGACACATCTATCTGGCGCATTGGGCGTTCGCGCAAGGCCTGGTGTGGATAGAATCGACAAGCCATACAGGTTCACAAATGAAACGGACCTGGAAAGGCTGTATCTGCCTTGGTAATGTCAACATTCAGGAGAGCTGTCCTGCCTTGCGAATGTTTTGCGCCACACTTCGACGGAAATGAGGCTGATGCCTTACCTGGACAGGCGTCTACCGTGGACAGGCTGGAAGCACGCCATCAACTGCGGCGATGGCGGTATCTCCTCAAACTGCCCAAATGGGCCTGATCGGCATTTTTTCTTGAGGGTTTTGATTGGAAATCGTATGATTCACGGATACCCGGCATACCAAGAGCTTTTCTGGATGGAATCCGACCCGCAAATGCGGTTCGGCTCCTGTTGGGGATCAAGTTGAAGCATTATTCGGGTTTAAGGCGAAGATCCGATCCCAACGTGCAGTTTAGTCTCTATTGCGCTGTCTGGGCACAGTAGAAGCTTTTTTTTCGATGCGATGTTTCATTAGTTTCTATCGAAAGGTGTTTGGCGATGAGTTTCCCAAGCATACTGTTTGCGAGACCAGAAGTTTTCATAAACGATCAACAACTCGGCGAAGCCGATTTTTTTGCTGATTTAAATCTAGATCAAATCATAGCCGCCGTCACGGCGGGCAGGGATGAATATAACCTAAAGCCCTTCTTTTACTTTCCGCTGAACAGTACCGATGAGATCGAATATCGTCATGAAGTAATGCAGGACCTTGAAAGTGCGACCCTGTTTGAACAGGTAAAATCGTTCACGCAAAAAATGCGCACAATGCGCGAACATCTGGTCCAGGCAGACGCTCTTGGTCACAAATATCAGGAAAAAGCCTGGTATTTGGACGCAGGGGAGATTTATTGCGATGCGGTGAATTGCTTTGCAGACTATCTGGCCTATGAAGCTCTTAAATCTCGCGGGTTCCTGGCGTTTCGCAAATACTTGGCTAACTATGTCCAGTCTGACGGTTTCACCTTGCTTCTTGCCGAAACAAAAAAGATTAAGGCTGATTTGGCCGCAGCAAAGTATTGCGTGTTCCTCACAGGCGACGGCTTCAAAGTTCGCAAATATGAATCCGAATCCGATTACAGCACGGATGTTGAGGAAACATTCAAAAAATTTAAACAGGGGGCCGTGAAAGACTATAGAATCGAATTTCCCTGGTGGCCTCAGATGAACCATATTGAAGTCAAGATACTGGATTTTGTGGCCCGACTGTATCCCGAGACATTTTCAAACCTGGACAGCTACCGCGCCAATAACGGCAATTTTGTGGACGAAGCGATCTCGGCCTTCGACAGAGAAATCCAGTTTTACATCGCGTTTCTCGATCACATGGCGCCGCTCAAACGTGCTGGACTCAAATTCTGCTATCCGCGCGTCGCAAACGATTCCAAGGAGGTTTATGACTACGATGGATACGATCTCGCCCTGGCTCATAAGCTCATCGGTGAAGGCTCATCNNTAATTGTTGTAACCGGTCCGAACCAGGGCGGTAAAACGACCTTTACCCGCACCTTCGCACAGTTGCATTATCTGGCTGTCATAGGTTGCCCCGTCCCCGGCAAGGAAGCCCGCCTCTTCCTTTTCGACAAGCTCTTTACGCATTTCGGGAGAGAAGAGGACGTTAAAAACCAGCGCGGCAAGCTGGAGGATGACTTGTTCCGGATTAACGGTATCCTTGGCCAGGCTACATCGAACAGTATCATTGTAATGAACGAAATTTTCACTTCTACAACGCTGCAAGACGCCATGTTTTTGAGCAAAAAAGTGATGGAGAAAATAACGGAGTTCGATTCGTTGTGCGTTTGGGTGACATTCATCGATGAGCTGGCTTTTTTTGGCGAGCAAACCGTATCCATGGTGAGCACGGTAGTTCCGGAAAACCCGGCGCAGAGAACTTTCAAAATCGTGAGAAGGCCCGCTGAGGGACGTTCATATGCAATATCAATTGCCGAACAGTTCAGGCTTACTTACGAAAGTCTAAAGGAGCGCATACAGTCATGAAAGCGTTCCTCATGCATAAAGATCAAGATTTCGACCTTGAACGAGAACTGCCGCCTAACGAGCAGGCGCTGACACAAGACTTGGCATTGCCCATTCTGTTTGAAGCCATGGCGCTCGACGATCAATTTTTATTGGAAATGGCAAGGAAGGCTGTTTTGTCAAGTTTAAGCGATCCGGATTCGATTCTATATCGGCAAAATATTCTTAAGGATTGTCTGAAAAATCCTTCCATTGTCAGGGATATCTATAACTTAGTGGTTGAATCAATTGAAAACAGGCAAAAACAATGGTGGGCAACCAGATATCCCAGCACAATAATGTTTAGTGCGGTAGAAGCGCTAAAGATGTTTGTAGACCAACTTAGAAAGCTCAGAACTTTCGCCGATCAACACGCCGATAAATTTGATTCGGAGGGTTTTGCCAAGTTTTTCACGATGCTCGTTGCGGAACTCGACGACGAGTATTTCACCAGAATCGAGGAATACCTCAGAGAGCTGAAATTGCCAAGAGGTGTGCTGATGAGTGCCGAGTTGGGGAAGGGCAATAAAGCTGTCAATTTTGTCCTTCACAAAGCCCGTGACGAAAAGCAGAGTTGGCTGGGGCGAATCTTTGGGCGACAATCTCCCGTCTATTCCTATCGTATCTCTCCTCGCGATGAAATCGGCGCCAGGGTCATGTCGGATCTGAGAGACAGGGGCCTAAACCTTGTTGCTAATGTGGTCGCCCAGTCTACAGATCACATTCTAAGCTTCTTTCAAATGCTGCGAACGGAACTGGCATTTTACGTAGGTTGTCTAAATTTGCACGAGCAACTCATCCAAAAGGGGGCGCCTGCGTGCTTTCCGGTCCCCGCAGGGCCCACTGAGCGCAAGAGGTCCTTTTACGGCCTGTACGATGTCTGTCTCGCTTTGAGCGTGACGCAAAAAGTAGTGGGCAACGATATGAATGCGGACCAAAATGACTTGGTGATAATCACAGGCGCTAACCAGGGCGGCAAATCAACTTTTTTGCGAAGCATCGGGCAGGCCCAACTGATGATGCAGGCCGGCATGTTTGTGCCTGCCGAGTCATTCTCTACCGGGGTATGCAACGGGATTTTCACTCATTTTAGACGTGAAGAAGATGCCACTATGAAGAGCGGAAAACTTGCTGAAGAACTCAGCAGGATGAATGATATCGCGGACAACATCAGGCAAAATTCCATATTGCTGTTTAATGAAGCGTTTGCGTCAACCTATGAGAGAGACGGTTCTGAAATCGCAAGGCAAATAACCATGGCGTTGGTGGAAAAGGGGATCAGGGTCTTTTTCGTTACGCATTTATACGAATTTGCGCACGGTCTATTCGATAGCAAAATGAGAAACGCGATTTTCCTGCGCGCTGAAAGGAGGCCCGACGGTACACGAACATTTAGATTAATCGATGGCGAGCCGTTGCCAACCAGTTACGGTGAAGACTTGTATCAGAGGATATTGCCGGATGTCAGCGCGATGCCGACGTGAAAACGCAGTCGTTATCAGCCAGCAGGTAGGGTTTTGTGCCGCACTTCGTTTTTTCCGTAAGGTATATAACAAGACTGCCACGATCCTTCGGATCGAAACAACTATTAATGCCACCCGCGAATTCAAAGTATTCCGGTATCCAGATGACAACCCCTTGCTCAAACCCTCATGGCGAAAACTGCGCAAGGGCGTGAGCGATTTGCACCGGCGCCGCCAAATCAGCAGCCAAGCCAATGACCGCTATGTCGCGGCATTGGGGGCACCGGTTATTGAAGAAAAACTAAGGGATCTTTTGGGACCGACCTGTCGGAAGATAAGAAAGCAAGGCAAGCGCTACCGTGCGTTAAACCCCTGGAACTCTCAGGACTTCCAGTTGTTGTCATTTTTCGGAAAAGGTGACCTTGCGATCAATGGCTTCCGCAACAAAGACTTGCGAGAATTCATCTACAGCCGACACGGAGAAGTTGACAGAGCGGAGCTACGCCGCCGATCAGGTCGAGTGAGCCGCCTGACCAGATTGCTGCGAGCTCATGGACTCGTCCGCAAAGTTTGTGGCGTCAATCGCTATCTGCCTACCGACAGAGGGCGCCAGATCTCCACCGCTTTACTTTGCGCCTCAGAGGCTGATATCAAGAGGATTCTGGAGTTGGCGGCATGAAAATGATGCAAAAAAAACAAGAAAGAGACGGATAAGTAGTACGGATGGACACGGATGGACACGGATGGAGGAGCGTAGCGGGGTGGATGGACAGGAACGACTAAGAGTTTGCCGTAAATACAGGTGAAATACAGCGGACTCAATGAGCAGTGAACAGTGAGCAGAAAAAAACAATTCCTGCTGCTTCTATCGCTTTGGGACGAGCAGTGAACAAAGGACTGAGGACTGAGGACTGAGGACTGAGGACCGAGGACCGAGAACGGAGAACGGAGAACAGAAAACAGAGAACAGAGAACAGAGAACNNNGGGAAGCCAGCGCAAGCTACTGATTTCATAGGCAGGTGGGGAGTTTCCCTGCAAATACAGGCTAAATTCAGGCACCAATTCCGCAAGTCGTTGATTTAATTGGCTGCTGGGATTTTATTTTCTGTGAAAACAGCAGAAAATGCAGCCAATAATCAGTGAGCAGGAAAAAATAATTCCTCTTGGTTCTATCGCCACGCGACGAGCAGTGAGCAGTGAGCAGTGAACAGTGAGCGGTAAAATACTTAGATTCATAAATCCCTCAATTTGTTTTGATCCCGCAATATTGTATTACACTGTGATTTCGCCTTGCCAAACGGCAACCAGAAGCGGCAATAAAAGCGGCAATAGAAACGGCAATAAAAGCGGCAAAAATGTGTAGGAATTGAGGAATTGCAAATTTAGGGATTAAAACGAATCGAGGAAATCCGCACTGAGGGGACGGAGGACCGTTACTCAAATAAACACCCGGGCTTCAATTGGGCAACGTGTGTGCAATGCTGTGCGCGACGCCGTGTACATTCTAGACCGGGCCGGCAATTCCGTAGAGAGCGGCAGCAATACCGAAGAAAAAGTCGAGGGCGGGACCATGGGCGCCGGGAACGAAAGCCTAAATTCAAAACAGCATCGCCGCCGGCGCTCCAACCAGAAACCCGCAAAGACAGGACTTATCTTTTAAGGTAACGGCACTTGGCCCGGCCTGATGCTGATTCATTGCGGAGACTATCCCGCCCAATACCCGCTCCAGTGGCCCAAACTATAATCTGGACGCCCCCTGCAATCTGCTCTATTCTCGCCAGACATCCGCGTTTAAAAAATTGATGCCGTCTCGACTCCTTTGATTACAGGACTGATTTCAGTTATAAATAAGCTGAACTCTGCGCTTGACCGGTAAGAGACGCCAGGGAGGACTTGGAGGTAATGCAATGAAGACGATTGAGATTGCTTCGCACGTCGGTGAAGATGGTATCTTACGTCTGGAGGTTCCCGTGGATGTGCGGAACCAGGCCTCCCGCGAACGCCCCGTCTCTGGTCATGGACAGTGATCATAGACAGGTCAGGAATGGAGAGCGTCGAGAATGGCGGCGGCCTGCCTGCCCGCTACGCGCTCGCACGACGCAGAGTGGTTATTTTTTTTCGGTAGGGTACCATACAAGTCTATCATACGAGGACCTGGATGTCCTGGTGGTAGTGAATCCGGTTTCTCGACAGGCGCCTGGAATAACAGGACGTGATCTTTGGCTGCCGGGTTTTTTTGACTCCACCGCTGGAGCCTTCCGAGACGAGCCGCTAGAGAGGGGAGACCAGGGTGGATATCAGCACAGGGAGCCCCTGGCATGCGCTACGTGATGGATCCCTCAATTCCTAAATTCCTCAATTCCTCAGTCTTTCGAAGTATATCAGAAATCCTGCCCCTACGCTGCATTTTGCCGCCTCTATTGCCGCTTGGATAGGGGATCAAGTGCGGGTGAGTGTGTGAATGGGTGAACAGGAAAAAACGGGCCTTCCGGCAAATGCGTGCGTAAGGCTCAACAGTGGGAGTATTCTGAATATTTGCAATATGCTCCGGGAAGGTTGCGTTTTTCCACGCCCGATTTTCTCAAGGCCCAGGAGATAACTAAACTTCGGCTGGCCCGGGGGGCAAAACAGCCGCCATATGTCAAGAGTGTAGGTGCGACCCCTCTCCTTTTTTATACTACCTGACTCTCCGATGCCTCCCGGATGATCTCGATGTTACTGGACATTTAATAACGAAAAGCAAGCCGCCAAAACGCCTCGTTTCAGCCCTCATAGTCGAACAGGACCTTCAGAGGACTGGGAGAGAAGAGATGGAAAAGCAAAACCAGTCCGATCGATATACCAGTCCGGCAGACGTTGGGTTGATGGGCGGCGAGGTTAATCCATGGTTGCATCTCCATTCTTGACGTTAGCTATAATAATAGCTATTATAGCTATGTTAAAAGAGAGCTTAAGGCCATAAAGTAAGGAGGGCACCCCTGTGATTCGTGCCAGTATATCGGAGGCCAAGAACCGCTTGAGCCATTTTNNGAAGCGGCATGGATAGAAGAGGCCGAACGCCTTGGCTTGATCACCAAGGCGCAGGATAGGGAGGCTTTTCCACCTGATTTCTTTGATAAAGATAAGATGCCTGCCGGGAAGGGAGTCTTGCAAGCCCTTCTCGAAGAAAGAGAAGGTGGGAGATGAAGTTCTGGGATTCTTCGGCAATCGTCCCCCTGCTCATCAATGAAGAAAACACTGAATATTGCATCAAAGTGGTAGCCGATGACCCGAGAATGCTGATCTGGTGCTTGAGTCGCGTTGAGGTGGTCAGTGCATTGTGCCGGAGAGTAAGGGATGGGCTTATAGGCGCTGAGGAATTCGAGAAAGCCAAGGAACGTCTTGCAAGCATTGTGAGTAGGGCCGACGAGGTCACAGCGGTTGATAGAGTGCGTGCGAGGGCCTTAAGGCTTCTGGAGGTTCATTCTTTGCGGGCTGCTGACGCGTGTCAATTGGGGGCTGCCTTGGTGGGTTCCCAGGAAGATCCCGAAAGATTGACAATCCTCTGCTTTGACGGCCGCTTGAAGTCCGCGGCAACCAAAGAGGGATTTGTCGTCAATCCTAGCAGTTTGAACCAGTAATAAACGGCAAATGCAGGGTTCATCGGGTAAACTAATCCTTTTAAAGGCTACTCCCTTAGAGCGACCATTTTGCTATCGAAAACGACGGTCTAAGCCTCCAGAACAGCTCTTTTTTACATATCGATCTTTGGCTGGAGCCGATTTAGCGTGGCCCGACCCGGAATTGATAGGTGTAAGAATTGAGGAATTGCGAATTTGGGGACCCGGGGATTAAAACGAATCGAGGAATTCCGCACAGAAGGCATCCCGCGCACGCCCAGAGCGGATGATAGACACATCGAGCGGTCGCCTTCCGCGCTACGCGAAGTACCTCGCTAAGGGATGTCCGCGAGAGCGTTTCAGCAAATGATCGTTTAGTATTGTTAACAAGTCTGTCATAGGGGGGACGGAGGGCCACTGCTCAAATAAACATCCGGGCTTCAATTGGGCAACGTGAGTGGAATGCTGTGCCCGACACCGCGTACGCTCCGGACCGGGACGCCAAGTGGCGGCGGGCATACGAAAAGGGGTAACACCACATTAATGCGGGAATTAATGTGGGAATGACGGGAATGAAACAAGGGGTCAGGCGTTGAAAAAGGAATTTGTAAATTTTTAAAACCGCTCGACCAGCCTGCACTCAAGATGGCAAATGACCTCTCTGGAGTCTATTCTCCAGCGAGACGCTCGCCATCATTTCGCTCAAGTGTTTTATGACGTTCCACCTCACCCATTTTTCCTTTTTCAAGGCCTGATCCCTTTCTTTCACGGGAGGTGGTAAAGCACAATGGACTTGGCAGCTTTTTATCGCTGAGAGTTCAGCCTCCATCTCCAGATACTTCAACCCAGAGAATTTTGCAGTATGATCCGGAGAGGTTGTGTTTTTCCACACCCCCATTTTTCAAAGATGAGGAGAGGCATGTTTAGTTTTTATGCTTGCCCAAGCGGTATTGATGATGGAGACCATCAAGGAGGTATGAGGGTGGATCATGAACGGGAATGCTTTTTGCGAGACTGCAGATGCCTCAACCTGATCGCGGCGACGTTCGGCAACCGCGTGACGGCAAATTGTTCGAAAATAAGGGCAAAATTGAGATACTGCCCTAATGATTCCGGATACTTACTAATAATGGTATCTCGCCTTTATCTATAATAACAGGAACTTTATTCGGTCAGACCCAATTTCGGCTATCATATCCCGCTTGAAGCTTTTCATTCCAGCCCCAACCCTTACCCGATGCACCTTTCCACTCTTTTATCCAGCAACCAATTGAAAGAGTGTCCTTGCATATCAAGCCAGCTTTGAGCCCAAGAGCTATCGCCTCCAGAAATGGAGTACCCAAACCGCCTACCGGTATATTCCTTGCGTGTTTGATCGTGATAAAGGATAATTGTATGGCTTTTTGGGGTGTTTCACGAGTTTTCGGGTGCTCACAGAACTGATGGAGGGCTCCGACGATGTGGCTCGATCGCTCAACGTCTTGCGGCGAACGCTTTACAGGGCTTTGGCGGCTCCGAGTCCTTGGGAAATGGGATTCATTAACGGGACACTTTGTTGTACTGTCCAGTTTAGGAGGAATTGAAAATCTTTCATGGATCAACCCGACTCATATGAATCCTGTTTAGAGGAATACGACAGAGTTGTTTCCATAGCCACAGCAGCTTCCCAAGCAGCTGCAAATCGTCCCTCTCCGTCATCTCGCCACTATTGGGCATCGATCCTTTTCACAAGACTGTGCTGTACTGGTATGAGCCTACTCTTTATGCTCCCGCGAAACCGCTGGGTTAAAGCGAGAATTGAACATTGGGACTTCGCCGCAGTAGCATCCTTAGCTCGGAACTTAATCGAGTGCTACCTTGCTTTCTTCTACTTGTGTGTCGATAGGGTATCCCCTAATGAATGGGGTTGCCGATGGAATCTGTTCAACCTGCATGACTGCATGGCTCGTAAAAAAATGTTCGAGAGGCTCGGCTCATGTGAGCAGGTCGAAGGGTTCGAGAAACAAGCGCAGGAGTTGCGCGGGCGACTTTTAAAAAATCATCATTTCCTCTCCTTACCAGAGAAGAAACGAAAGGAACTGTTGAAGGGCAACAACCACTACCTCCATAGCCAGGACGAACTGATCGGGCGGATGGGGGAGAATCCAAATACATTCCGTTTCGTGTACGAGTTTTTATCGGCACAGGTACATACTTTGCCCTTAGGTTTTTACCGTTCCGGAGACAAGGGACGAGGGCGAGGACTCGAAAATCCCGTTGAGCGTAGATACATCTGCCTGATACTAGACGATGTTCGTATGTACGTTTTACGAGGGATAAGAGAGCTAATCGTTTTTTTCCCCGACATTTCACAGAAAATATCGCAAGCAGATCGAAATGTCATCTACGAACACAAACTAAAAACCCACGAACCGAAATCAGACTGTACCCAAAATACACCAATGCCAAGTACCCATGAGAGCCCGGAAAAAGAAAGAAAAGTAGGTCGTAACGAGACATGCCCTTGTGGGAGTAAAAAGAAATTCAAGAAATGCTGTGGAAAATAGCACACAACATAACTGGACAATTGGAGCATATTTTATCCGATTTAAATGTAATCTATTAGAAGTTAACAGAAACTATACAAATACTTGTGGCCATGACTACTAAAATCAAAACTACAGCAGTGGCAACATACGAGAGGGCTAGAAGGCTTACAAACCTGTCGTTATGGTCAATTAGCCTTCAATGCTGTAGCCTGCGATCCTCAGAACCAGAAGACGACGGCTTTGTATTGAGAAAATGCGTGGACTTCAATTTCCTGATTGTCGCCCTGACCCGATTTCGTAGTGCAGCCAAATTAGCAGCCAATATTCCCGCGATTATGTCGGAAGTTGAAACTGCCTTAAAGGAATTCGACTCAGCTTTGCCGGACTTGAAAAAAATGCGTGATGTGGCGGAGCACATAGACGACTACGCGATCGAACAGGGGAGAGAGGCTTCTGTTGAACGTGGCTTACTGGAGGTTTCTTCCCTCTCTGATGGCGAGGACGGCTTAGTTCTGCGGTGGCTGGGGCACCAGTTAAATGCAGATAAAGCTCTAGATGCGAGTAGAAAACTGTTCGATGCAATTAAAATGACTTCAACTGCCTTTAGAAACTCTGGCTAACGACGCGTCGCGGCAAAAGGCGCCACTTTGCGCTTAATGGCAGTGTGTTTGACCAACTATACAAAAAACTGTCAAAATGTTTTCATCAATTTCCGGATGTCGGGAGAAGACAAAAACATTGGACAATAGAGCGTAAATTGTCCCGTGTGTGCGGGGAAGCAGCCCGCAAAGCTGCAATTTTCCACGGGTGGTAAAGTGGGAATACCGGACGAAGAGACAAACAAGCTGTGTGGCAGCAGAGGGCGCTTGTCTTTTTTGTCCAGTTGCCGGCGTATGGGTCTGCATGCACTGTAAGGCATGGGGCGGGGTGGTTTTGGGGAATTGGGAAATTATCGTTGAACCTCTTTGAAAAGGAAAAGCTTCATAAGCACCAAGACCATCGAGCAGGTTTTTACTGGTAAGAGTCTGGAAAGACCTACATATTAGCGTGATTATACCCATCATTTGTATTTTTGGGCTCGAAAGTACCTGAACGATAGCAAACCAGACAATTACAGGAGGAAGCAGTGCAGGAAGTTCCCGTGGTTTGGACGAATTATGTGTTTAGTGTGTACACACTGATTCTATTTCTTGCTGTAGTGGTTTGCGGCATAGTCATGGGACTAAAGAAGAAGGCGATTATTTATAGGAATTACAACGATCTCTTTATTGTCTTCCTGACCTCGCTGACTCCGGTGTTTTTCTTATTTCTGGGTATGTTGGCTTCCCCATCAGAGCACAAAAGCGAAGGTCAATTTGTCTTGTATCTGTTTATTGCAATGGAAGATGGGCTTCTGGTCTGGATTTTCGGACGTACTTTAAAGGACAACGGCAACTTCTTTCTCGCTTTGCTGGCCTTCCTCACCAAAGTGCCAATGGCGGTCATTTTCATCTGCAGCTTCATAGTATTCATCACCCCGACCGGTAAAACCGCCAGTAATCGGGCATCGAACCGGCGAATCGGCCTAGTTTTGGCCATGCTTGCAGCCCCATTGGTGTTAGCCTTGGTCACGGACCAGGAGGGAGTTTTTAACCTGAAAAAGGCTCTGTCGCGCAGAGGAATTGGTGTATAGGAGACGATATAAGCCAATGCACTGACTATCCAAATCCCGACTGCTCATTGGTCCGCAGTGTCCGAAGAGGCTCCACTGGCTGTGAATGAACCGGACGGACCTTTTTAAGACGCCTTTTTCGAAATGGCTGTAAGTGAGTCCGCATTGTCTAGGTTGCACGATTGATTGAGGCAACCTAGCTGATTCGGCCATGTTTGTTCCCATGATGGATCGGCAACTGGAGTCGTGGTATTTTGCTTAGGCTTGGCGAGGTGGCTCTTGCCGAAAACGGCGACTGAGTTCTGATGTACCGCGAGCACCCCATCGAGGTGACACAAGGATAGCCTTATGGAAAAACAGATAGCCTCTCCACATACCGCTTTTGGCCGCTGGATACGAAAGTACCCTTGGTGGCTGTGGCTGGTAATCGGCATGTTGTTGACTGCCGCAGTGCTGGTTGTTGCCGGTGTGATTCTCATAATCGTCGGCATGCCGGAGCAACAGAAAATCCTCTTCATGATTGCAAAGCTCCTTGGAGCAGGCGGCGCCGCCTTGGGTTCACTCAAAGCCTTCTGGAAGGAGATTCTGGCAAAGTGTGATTTAATCAGCCTGAGACAGACAACTGGCCATGTCATCATCTGCGGCCTTGGTGACAAAGGGAAGCGACTGGTTGACACCTTGGTGGTAAAGAAATACCGGTGCGTGGTAATAGAGGCCCAAAAAGATCATCCCGACATAGCCGGATGCCGGAATCGTAGTGTGCTGGTTCTGATCGGCGATGCCTCCGACAGGAAAATGCTGGAGGCGGCAAATGCTGCCCAGGCCAAATTCCTGTTTGCCATTACTGGTAATGACCAGACCAACATCGAAATTACCCTTGAAGGAAGAGATGTGGCAGAGGCTGACCGCAAGGTAGAATCGAACAATTTGCGCTGCTATACCCATATAGCCAATTCCAGCCTGCGGAGCATCTTCGCCCGCCACGACCTGTTTGCCAGTAGCTCTGAAAAGTTCGATGCCAGCATTTTCAACGTCTTCGAAACTGCCGCCCGCGTCATTATGGAAAAATACCCCCCCGACTTCTATGCCCGCAAGCAACATCTTTCCGGAGATACCGTCACCATCGTGGTCATAGGCTTCGATAATATGGGCGAAAACATCGTTAAACAGGCTGCACGGGTCGGGCACTACGCCGAGTGGAGGCGGCTTGAAATTGTCGTCATTGACCGTAATATCAAGGGAAGCTCAGAGAAATTTCTTGCGGTTTATGGTGACGGAAAAACACCCCCCTCCTTTATCGTGCCAGACGTTGAAATCCGCTTTGTGGATAGCGACCCTGAATGCCTGTCTTCGCCGGAGCAGATCATGGGCGCACCCAATCGTCAACCCGTGGCGGTCTACATTGCCCTTGATGACGATTCAATCGGTGTTTCCCTCGCCCTGAGGGTCCGCACCATGCTCGGTTCAGACGCCACTCCGGTGGTGGCTTGCATGCGCTCTTCTCTATCAAAGCTCATGGAGGGGGAGGAGGCGAAATTTACAACCGTTCGAAATATCTACAGCTTCAACATCCTGGACGATGCCTGCGGCTACCAAGTCATGATGGAAGAGGTCACAGACGAACTTGCCAAAACCATCCATTCTGCATACATCAATACCCAAATCCCCTTTACTAAAGATGACTTCACCACGATCTCTCCGCTGGAACTGGTGCATGCCGTTGCCCATGATATTTCCGGCCTTCCGCACCTTGACGAGCGTGACCCAATACCCTCTCTCAACCGTACCCTGAAATCGCACGACTTTTTTGGCCGTCTGCAGGAGAAGCACAAAATCGTTCTGAAGCCACTGCTTAATAAGCTGATTGCCCCAACCCGTTTGCCGAGAGGCAAAACTTTCCAGGAACTAGCCATTAGGGAGCAGTCACAGTTGCTTCGTCTGAATGCACTTTCACTTGAGGCTGCTTACCCGATGCTCTATCCTGAGGGCAAAAGAATGAATAAGTCTCTGGTTTTGTGGGAGGAACTGGACGAGGTCATGAAGGACGCTAACCGCTGGTCGGCGGACCACTTGTCTGTCAAGCTTCGCACCATCGGATGTGATGCTGAGGATCTGTCCCCCTTGGATCAGGCTGTCAACGATCCCACAATTTTCGAGAAGCTTTCTGAGATGGAACACCGACGTTGGATGGCCGAACGCCACATGGACGGATGGCGCTACGGACCGAAGAGAGACGACGCTAGAAAAATTCATCCTTTACTCGTTCCTTATGAGCAGCTTCCAGAAAGCGAAAAGAATAAGGATAAGGACATGATACAGAATATCAGGAATCTTGTGGCCAGCCCCGGCTGGAGGAAACAGAGGGAATTTGTGGGAGCGAATGCGAGCCTTGTTCCAATACCTCAAGCTGGATTCAATGGAAATGCTATACCTTGCCAAACTTCATGGCTTCGCCAGAAATGAGCCCATCATCTGGCCACATCCATGCTGTTGCAATGGCAACGGACCATCGTGGTTCCGTTAGTATGGGAAAATCGGTACTATATAGCGTGCCGATATGATATATTTCAACTTCAGTTAGGCCAGAATGCGGGTAAAAAAGACAACATCATTTAAGGGGTGACACATGAAATACCAAGTCTTCATCAGCTATCGTCGCGGATCTGGAGAGCAGTTAGCACGGCTTGTTCATATGGAATTAAGTAATCGTGGGATTAAGACATTTTTGGACGTAGCCGATTTAGGCGCTTCTCAGTTTGGTGAGCAATTACAGCAATGTGTTAACGAAGCAGATCATTTTGTCGTAATTTTAACGCCTGGAGACTTGGATAGATGCGCAGGTGAAATGGATTGGATTCGCCAAGAAATAGCTCTAGCATTAAGCAGGAATAAAAACATAGTCCCTATATTAGCTCCTGAATTTAAATAGCCTAACGAAAATGAATTACCTGATGATATTAAAAACATTTGTAAATATAATGCAGTTAAGTATGATCATGATTATTATGGTGTGTTTATAGATAAACTTATCAACTTTCTAAGAATTGATTCTTCAGCAATAAATATAGATGCTCCATTGCCTCGGGTGGAAAAGCAATTATCGGAAATATCCAAAGGCACAAGCGCTGACACTGCCAAGGCGCAACTGCAACAAGCGGCATTTCATGTTGAGCAAGCGAGCGCAGGGTGGCCCAATGTTGCAGTAAACTTTTTGAATGACCTTAAAGATCATATTTCAGCAACCGATCTGCCATTCACGCCATTGCAAATCTCTATTAATGATTCCACTAAAGGATCCCCTGAGGTCGACTGGGAGATTAATAATAAACGCTATTTCGCAATATGGGTTACCCAAAAGAGGGCCTCGAAGGCCACGACAAAAATGGGGCTCTACTCAGCATATGTAAAGCGCGACCCTGATTTTAGGACGCTGTGTGATGTCATTGCAGGAACCAAAGAGTTGTTGAATAGTGATGGCCAGGTTGAGATCTCAGGCCGAATCTATGAATTTGTTTCTGACGGTTGCCTTGGTTTTGAAACAGGCAAGAGGATCGAAATAGTTACTTTGATACAGCCGGACTTTTTTCAATCCATTCGGAAGGATTTTATCGAATTCTGCAGCAAGGTATGGCCGGTGATCAAGGAACTGGTCTGATCTGCGGAGTTTGCTATACAAAACAAACACTTCTGCCTCATGCGAATCACTTATCATAAGGCATAGAGCTTTTTAGGGCGGCAGACGAACCCAAAATGCCCTGCGAGATTCGTTGGTGGTCAGGTTGATGCATTATTCGGAAGTAATTACCTTCCACCTTGAAAAGCCTTATTTGACTGATAAGGAGAGCGACGATGTATGCAAGTGGTGGAGGTGCATTTCCCATTCTAATATTATTAATCTTTTTCCTACTTGCTGCTATTTTCGGCGGGAAAAAAGGTGGATACAAACTTCGATATAGGATATCGGACAGTTTGCGATATAAAATCAAATGGCCATGCATTAATTGTAATAAATGGGCTTGGTTTAAAAAGAAGTGGAGGGTACTAACACTTGTTATGGTATTAGCTACAAGCTGTACGTGGATTATATTTCTCTGGTTTTATCCAAAGCGTTGTGAAGTTTGCAATTTAAGAATGAGTAAATCGCCAGCGAACAGCGCTAGATACATTAGTTTAAAAGAATAGGAGTGAAATTGGACTTCTCGAAATATCAGGATAGAATTCAAACGAACAAAAATTCACTTTGACATGTTGTCTGGTGTGTCAAAGCACGCGCAATCCTGATCTAAGAGTAAGCTGAGACTGTAGGATAATACTCTAAGTGAGGGCCACTGCAAGGAGCTAAGACGGATGAGCGATTCCACTGAGATCAAGAAAACAGGGCATCTTTTTTCAAAGTCCAGATTGCTCTCGGGAATTCAGTGTCCAAAACGGCTTTTCCTCGAAGTGCACTTTCCCAAACTCGCAGAACAGAACGATGCAGCCGATACCAGGATTAAGACGGGTCACCAGGTGGCCAAAGTCGCAAGGACACTCTATCCTGATGGGGTAATGGTTGAATATCAAGATGACCTGTCCCGTGCAGTAAAAAAAACGCGTAGTTTGCTCGCCCAAGAAGCCAGAGAGCCGATTTTTGAAGGAGCATTTACCAGCTCAGACGTGTTAGTCAGAAGTGACATCTTCCTAAAGGTTAGGAATGGTTATAAACTGATTGAGGTTAAATCCTCAACCAAAGTCGAAGACTATCATCTTTGGGATTGTGCGATTCAATCATGGGTGATCGAGGATGCCGGATATCCCCTGGAAAACGTAATAATTGCGCACATAGACAACAGTTTTGTCTATCAAGGAAATGATGACTACGATGGCCTTTTCCACCAGGAAGACGTAATGGATTCAATCCAGGGATACATGGCTGAGATTCCAGACAGGATTGTCAAACTGAAAAAGGTGCTTGACAGTGATGAACCTGAAATTGGAACCGGCGCCCACTGCAAGAACCCCTTCGAGTGCCCCTTTCGAGAATACTGTTCCCCTTCGGCAAATTTACCGGAATTCCCTGTGTCTTGCTTACCCAGAGGAGGAAAGATTGTAAAGGAACTGCTGGAAGAGGGCATAATAGATATCCGAGACATTCCGGAAGGTCGCCTTAAGAGCGATGTTCATAAGCGTATTCGTCGAGTTACCGTTAGGAACAGTCCTGAATTGAACAAGGACGCTGGCCAGTCTCTGCGGCGGCTGGGCTATCCCAGGTATTATCTGGATTTTGAAACTATTCAATTTGCCGTCCCAATCTGGAAGGGCACTCGACCATATCAACAGCTCCCTTTTCAGTGGTCATGCCATATTGAACCGAAGCCAGGCGAATTGCGGCATAAGGAATTTCTCGATACCACAGGGCAATCACCTTTGACTGATTTCATAGGGGAGCTTCTGGGCTGTCTAAGTCAGAATGGCCCAATCTTTGTTTACAGCCATTTCGAACGGACCATATTGGGGCAACTCGCAGAGATGTACACAAATCAGGCGCAAAAGATTCAAAAAGTGATCGACCGTTTGGTTGACCTTCTGCCGCTGGCCAGAGAACACTATTATCATCCGAAAATGAAGGGGTCCTGGTCCATCAAAGCCGTACTCCCTACGATTGCCCCTGACCTCGATTATGCCAGCATTGAGGAGGTTCAAGACGGAACCGACGCTCAAATGGCTTACATGGAGGCAATCGATCCCGAAACCGATGAAATCAGGAAACGGGAATTAGCCAGGCAAATGCTTGAATACTGCAAGCTGGACACTCTGGCCATTGTGAGGCTGGTTAAATTCTTTCAGGAGGGATGATGGGGAGAAGGGGCAGATACGATGCTTGAACTATTCAAATTTTTCCTAAAGAAAATAGATTTCCTGGCGATTGCTGAGATGCTCCGAAAACGCAAGAACCGGATGGTCGCAGCGCGGTTACATTTAATTCTCGTGAAGTCATATGAGATAATCGAACTCTATCGTGTCCTTCTTGATGAGCTCAAAACAGCTCTCGCCAGCCATCAGCGTGCTGAAGATCGGCATCACTTTTCCTTACACCCAGACCGTATCATTTATCTGCTTGAGCTTCAGGCGTCAAACCTTGAAGTAATGGAGACTCTAACTTTCGACCTGATGCATGAATTGCAAATTCTCGACCACAAATTCGCAGAGGCATATCGTGAGCTCTTGCCAAGCAAGTTTGGCATCCTATTCGAGGCACAAGGACTGCTGGCAGGGGGGCGCCTTTCTTTAGTAGAGAGCGGACCTCAATATTTTCCGGCTGACGTTTATGGGGAGTACCGGACGCTATGGTTCACATCTGACGCACCTCAACAAGATCGCAGAGAGGTAGAAAAATATCTTTATGGCTGGAGCGGGGAAGAGAAGACCATCATTGACGTGAATGTTCATGACGGCGATGCCTTCTTCCACGAACTCAACCGATACTGGGAAAAAGAAGATCCCGAAAAAAGGTTGCAGGAAATCGAGGAATTGACAGAGAAATATAAAGACGTGCTGCTGCAGAATTTTTCTATAGAGGATATCCTCTCCGATATTGGAAAGCTTCGCAGATATCAAAGCTGGGCGAAATGACGCATGGGTTAAGCACCCTCAACACTCCACACTACTCGGCTCTCGATCTGATGGGCTCGTCTCAGGGATTCTCATTCCAGGATCATATTTTACTCGGGAGACCCACGATAGGTAATTTCCTTAATCCAACTGCCTGAAAGTTCTATGTCAGCAATAAAAATCGGAGCTTTTGGGGGGAGGTGTCAGATCTGGACCTGGTTTCTGCATTTTCAGTAGCCATGCGTTGATCTGACAGGCCTTTGGCAAAAGGGTTCAATTTCACCGGACAGGGATTTCCAGCAGCTGGGATTCAGAAGACCAACTACAGAGGCAAATTCCCACATATGATCTGGGAATAGAAGAGAGGGGTCACCCATTAAAAGGCACCCATTAAAAGGCAGCGGTCAAGAGCAAAAACTCCCCCCTCGCAGGAAAAACACCTTTTTTCCGAGATGCTTCTTTAATGAAAGCGAACTCTCGGAAACTGAGGTCACGTTTAGCCAACCGATTGACGGCGGCGACAGTGATCTTTCCTGCTGAATCACATTAGCCGGCAACACCCCACTACTTCCGCAGTTTCCTTATTTTTGGCGTCAGCATTCACTGCACCAGTCACCCATCAGGATTAAGGCCGTTCGACAACATCTGCCAAACAACCCTTCCCGCCGGCCGGCGGGCCAGAAAATCTTCGGTTCCATGCCACGTCCAAATGGATTGGTCAATTCTCATGGTTGTTAGCCACCCCTTGACTGGCTCATGACATGGGCAGTAAAGATGATGATGGCTAAAAATGTGCTGGGTGGAACGGCTTTCCAATCAAACCTCGTGGTTTTTCCAACCCCTTGTCAGGTTACCGTTCCAGCCATCTTTATTACCGCATGATTTATGCTCCGTCCTCCAGGTCCAAGTACGATAAAACCATGTGCGTCAAGCTCCGTTAATTCGATGACGGCATTCGGACTGCACGGTTTTTTTGAACTTGCACCAAACAGCAAACTGAGCGGAGGGCCGACGGAGTCGCGCAGGGTTGCCGAGAATGGGTCCAACCGTGACTCGTCGGAGGCAGTGCGTAGCGGCTCCGGTGGCGCGGAGCGGTTGGGTGAACGACGTGATCGCAGGTCCCGGTTTTTTTGTTGGAAGTTTCATGTCCGGATAATCACTGTCGCCACCAGTCCGATCCGTCGGGATACTCTCAGCACGCAAATACTTTCCCAGGAACAAAGGGAACTTCCTCCTTTATGATGCAGTATGCTGCCCTGGCTAGTTTGTGGGCAAGAGCCTGATGGGCGACCATGAAATTCGTTTTCTGCATCTTACGGTTGTAATAGCCCCTGCACTGTGTGTCAAAGCGTCTTGCCAGTTCGGCTGCTTCAGAAAAGGCCCAGGCAAGATACTTATTGCCGTTCTTTTTGTTCCCCTTACCCTTTGCTTTGTCGTTGCTTGTCCATTTGGAACTGACTTTACGGCAATAGGATACGTAGTTTCCCACTTTCGCAAAACGGCTGATCGGACCGGTCTCCAACATGATGGTAAGAGCCAGGATCTTTCCGATACCGGGAATTGTCAGTAGATAACGATACTGGTCCTTAAGCTGAACTTTTTGTTCAACCATTGACTCAACCGCCCGGATCTTTCGAGTCAAAAAATCGATTGTCTCCTTGCTAACCATGCCGGCCATTGCCAGATCATCATTT